>NZ_JAOSHO010000287.1 GCF_025917275.1 Pseudomonas agronomica
CTCGGCAGCTCCTACACAGCTCCAACATGGCTCCTATACCGTGCTTACAGGAGGATTTAGAACTTGATGAAGTGCTTGCGGTAATGCTGCAGCTCGGCGATGGATTCGCGGATGTCGTCCAGGGCCAGGTGCGTGCTGCCTTTCTGGAAACTGTCGCGAACCTCAGGGGCCCAGCGGGCGGCCAGTTCCTTCAGGGTGGAAACGTCGAGGTTGCGGTAGTGGAAGTAGCTTTCCAGGGATTTCATATGGGTATACAGGAAGCGACGATCCTGGCAGATGCTGTTGCCACAAATTGGCGACTTGCCCTTGGGCACCCACTGCTCCAGGAAGGCGATGGTCTGCGCCTCGGCCTCGGCCATGCTGATCTTGCTTTCGCGCACGCGCTGGGTCAGGCCCGAACCGCCGTGCTGGCGCGTGTTCCACTCGTCCATGCCGGCCAGGATTTCGTCGCTGTGATGAATCGCGATCACCGGCCCTTCGGCCAGGGTGTTGAGGTCGCTGTCGGTGACGATGGTGGCCATCTCGATGATGACGTCGGTGTCAGGGTTCAGACCGGTCATTTCCAGGTCGATCCAAATCAGGTTCTGCGGGTTTTGCATGGGGGAGCTCCTCGGCTTAGCTGCGCAGTTTAGCCTAGGCGGCGTCTCGGGCGTGCTAAACTCGCGGCCGTTTTACCCTATTCGCTGCATTTCTTCATACGGAACACCCATGGCCAAACGCCAACTCAATCGTCGTCAGAACTGGCGCATCGAAAAGATCCAGGGCGAGCGCGCCGCCCGTGCCGCCAAACGCGAATCCAGTGCCGTCGAAGCCTTGGAGGGTGGTGACCTGGGGCCTGAACAGACCGGCCTGGTGATCGCTCACTTCGGCGTCCAGGTCGAGGTCGAGGCCCAGGAAGGCGAGCTGGCCGGCCAGGTATTCCGCTGCCACTTGCGCGCCAACCTGCCCGCGTTGGTAACAGGCGACCAGGTGGTCTGGCGTGCCGGCAACCAGGGCATCGGCGTGATCGTCGCGCAACTGCCGCGCCACACCGAATTGTGCCGTCCGGACAGCCGGGGCCAGCTCAAGCCCGTGGCGGCCAACGTCGACATGATCGTCATCGTCTTCGCCCCGCTGCCCGAGCCCCACGCCAACCTGATCGACCGGTACCTGGTGGCGGCCGAACACGCAGGCATCCGTCCGCTGCTGCTGCTCAACAAATTCGACCTGATCGACGAGCACAACGCCCCGGCGCTGAACGCCTTGTTGTCGGTCTATCGGGATCTCGGTTATCCGGTGCTGGAAGTCTCGGCCCATCACGGCAATGGCATGGAGCAACTGCAACAACAGCTGGACGGGCGCATCAGCGTGTTCGTCGGCCAGTCCGGGGTCGGCAAGTCTTCCCTGGTCAACAGCCTGCTGCCAGACGTCGAGACTCGCGTCGGGCCGCTGTCCGAGCTGTCCGGCCAGGGCACCCATACCACCACCACCGCGCGGTTGTTTCACTTCCCTGGCGGCGGTGAGTTGATCGACTCGCCGGGTATTCGCGAATTCGGCCTGGGCCACGTCAGCCGCGCCGATGTCGAAGCCGGGTTCATCGAGTTCAACGAGCTGATCGGCACCTGCCGCTTCCGCGATTGCAAGCATGATCGCGAACCCGGTTGCGCCTTGCTCAAGGCCTTGGAAGAAGGCCGCGTGCACCAGCAA
The DNA here is from genome assembly GCF_025917275.1 of Pseudomonas agronomica. GTDB lineage: Bacteria > Pseudomonadota > Gammaproteobacteria > Pseudomonadales > Pseudomonadaceae > Aquipseudomonas > Aquipseudomonas agronomica. The sequence goes on from NZ_JAOSHO010000287.1 coordinate 1,687, forward strand.
CGGATGAACAGCTACCGCTCGATCATCGCCAGCTTGCCGGAGAGCAGTTACTGACCCCGACGAATACCTTTGTGGCGAGGGAGCTCGCTCCCGCTGGCCCGTAGGAGCTGCCGAGCAAAGCGAGGCTGCGATCTTTCCAGGCCCCGCTAAGTTTCAAAAAGATCACAGCCGAGCGGGAGCAAGCTCCCTCTCCACAAACGCAGGCAAGTCTCAAGTAAACCGATACCCACAAAAAAGCCGACATCGATGTCGGCTTTTTTGTGGGTCACTGCGCTGGCGGCTCCGCCGGCTTTGGCGCGGCGCCATCGAACAGGTTCAAGCGTTCGCGCAATTCATGGGCCGGTACGGGCTGTTGGTCTGCCGGCAGCGCGTTCGGATCTGCCGCTGCCCCAGGGGTTGTCGCCGGCGCTTCGCCGGGGGCGCCTTGGCCTTGGGCAGGGTCGGGCGGCAAGTCGTTGGTTTGCGAACCTTCGATGGCCTGCTGGGCCTTCTTGGTCAACACCACGATATCGATACGCCGGTTGACCGGGTTGAACGGGTCCTTGCGGTCGAACAGCGCCGAAGATGCATAACCCACCACCCGAGCCACTTGCTCATCCGGATAACTGCCCGCCACCAGGGCACGACGTGCCGCGTTGGCGCGGTTGGCCGACAGTTCCCAGTTACCGAAGTCGCCCTTGCCGATGTAAGGCTTGGCATCGGTGTGACCGCTGATGCTGATCTTGTTCGGCACCGCCTTGATGGTATCGGCCATGGCCAGCAGGATGTCTTCGAAATAAGGCTTCAGGCGTGCACTGCCAGAGTCGAACATCGGCCGGTTCTCGGCATCCATGATCTGGATGCGCAAGCCGTTCGGCGTGATTTCGAACAGGATCTGGTCCTTGAATTTCTGCAGTTGCGGGTTCTCTTCGACCTTGTTCTGCAATTCCTGCAGGAGCAGTTCCAGGCGCTCGCGCTCGACCTGCTCGGCCATGCCTTCGACCTGCTCGGAATCCACCGTCACCTTGTCAGGCTGGGGCTGCGACTTGACCTCCGGGTTCAGGGTGGTGTCCGGCGCCAGGGTCGGCGAGCCGCCCAAGTCGATGATGTAGGGCGTGCCGCTTTCGGAAAAACCGACGGGGTCCTTGAAGTAACCGGCGATGGCGATCTTCTGTTCCGGCGTCGCGGTGGACAGCAGCCACAACACCAGGAAGAACGCCATCATCGCCGTCGCGAAGTCGGCGAAGGCGATTTTCCAGGCGCCCCCGTGATGCCCCGCGGCGATGCGCTTGACGCGCTTTACAATGATCGGCTGATTGTTTTCCATGGCTTAGCGACCGCGAACCGCTTGTTCCAACTCGGCGAAGCTTGGACGGTGCGCCGGGTACAGGACCTTGCGACCGAACTCCACCGCCAGGGATGGCGGCATGCCCGAGGCCGAGGCTACCAGGGAAGCCTTGATGGCTTCATAGACGTTGAGTTCTTCCTTGGCGTCATGGGCCAGGGAATGGGCCAGCGGACCGAAGAAACCGTACGCGGCCAAGATACCGAAGAAGGTACCCACCAGCGCCGCACCCACGTGCAGGCCGATGGATTTCTGGTCGCCATCGCCCAGGGATGCCATGGTCACCACGATCCCGAGTACCGCCGCCACAATACCGAAGCCGGGCATGGCGTCGGCGATGCCGGTCACCGCGTGGGATGGATGTTCCAGGTCTTCCTTGAGGCTGTACAGCTCCATGTCGAACAGGCCTTCGAGTTCATGGGGGGCCATGTTGCCGGACGACATGATGCGCAGGTAATCACAGATGAACGCCGTCATGCGGGCGTCCTTCAGCACGGCGGGGTACTTGGCGAAGATCGGGCTGGCGGCGGCATCTTCGATGTCGCCTTCGATCGCCATCATGCCTTCGCGGCGGCTCTTGTTGAGGATCTCGTAGATCAGCCCCAGCACTTCCAGGTAGAAGGTGTGGCTGAAACGCGAACTGAACATGCCCAGGGATTTCTTGAGCACATGCATCGTCATGTAGCCGGGGTTGGCCTGCAAGAATGCACCGAGGGCCGCACCGCCGATGATCATTACCTCGAAAGGCTGGATCAGGGCTGCGATCTTGCCATGGGAAAGCACGTATCCGCCGAGCACGCTCGCGAACACGACAATGATGCCGATAATTTTAGCCATAGATAGAAAGTACTTATTTAAGTCGGGTTCAAGGTCATATTCGGAAGCTGAAAAATCTCTTCTTCTACTTATCGGCAAAACTGCGCCAGACTATAGCCAGTTCCGGCGAAAAGCCAATTTTGCCCCGCTCCGGGCGCAGAGACCCCATGCGATGATCACGTCCAACCATGGCTAACGAAACGAACGTTCCGACACCAAGACCGACCACGCTCGAAGGCTGGCTGAAACTGCTCCAGGGCGTTCATCTACCGGTGCCCCAGGCCAGTCATGACCTGGTCTGCAAGGCCATTGCCGACAGCCGACGCTCGTTGCGCGACATCGCCGAACTGATGCAGGACAGCCCCGCCCTGGCCCTGAGCGTGATCCGCGAAGCCAACCATCACACCCATGGCACCCTGGCGGAACCGGCGGAAAATCTCGAAGTGGCCATCAACCGCCTGGGCCTCAAGCGCACCGAGGAACTGCTCGCCCGCCTGCCGTCGTTGCCGGAACACCAGATACCGGTCGCCCTGCGCCAACTGCAATTGATCAGCCAGCACGCCACCCAACAGGCCAATGGCTTTTTTTCCAGCCGCCTGGCGCGGCTGTGGCAGGACATCCACTGGGGCAGCCTGCTGTTTCTTTCCCCGCTCTGGCCGCTGGCCCTGACTCATCCGCGACTGCTCGGGGAATGGGAGCTGCGGGTCATTCACAAAGGCCAGCCAGCCAGCGCCGTGGAGCGCGAGCTGTTCGGCGTCAGCCTGCTGAAAATCTGCCTCGCCCTGGTGGAAGCGTGGCGCCTGCCGGTCTGGGTCATGCAAGGCTATCGGTTGTTGCTCAACGAGCGCCGCGAGCTGGTCAAGGTTCTGCGCATTGCCCGGGACAGTGAACACCCGCTGCGCCAGCAGAATCGCCTGGACGACGATCCGACCCTGCGGCGCTGGCTCAACCAGCCAGCCAACACCGTGCTGCTGGCCAACGGCCTGGCACTGTCGGCGCAACAGGCCTGGGACAGTCCGCACAGCGCTCGCTGGCAATACCTTACGAGCCTGTATCTGCAATTGCCGATGGACGAACTCCAGCAGCAGCTTCATCAACAAGCCGTCACCAGCGCTCGCCATCACACCATGCCGGACCTCTGGCACCCGGCCGTGGCGTTGATCTGGCCCTGGGGCAGCCGCCGTGTTCACCCTGGCTTGTTGCCAGCCGCCCCGCCCAGCGCCCAGGACCTGAGCCACTGGCGCAAGCAATGCGCCGAACTGCTGGTGGAACCGAGCCCGTTCAGCAACGCCATGCACCTGACCACCTCGGCCCGAGATGCGCTGGTGGCATGCGGGATGCGCCGGGTGATGATATTGATGGCCGACCGCAGCCAGACCAGCGTACGCGTGCATCAGACCGCCGGCCTGCCCAAGGAAGCGGCGGCGATGAGCTTTACCATCAGCCAAAGCAAAGTCTTGCAACGATTGCTGGCCCAGCAGGCCCAGGTTCGCCTGACGCCGGAAAACAACGCGCAGTTTTCCGCCTTGCTGCCACCGGGCCTGCGCGCCCTGTTCCGTGGCGACCACCTGGTGCTGCGCTCGCTGACCTGCAATGGACGGGTGATCATGCTGGTGGCAGCAGACCAGGGCGGCGGTCCCTTTTCGGACGTGACCGTGCAAGCCTTCGGCAAAACCGTGCAATGCATCGAAAGGGCCCTGCACACCTTTACCAACCGCGGCCGCTGAACTTGCTACAATCCTTTCCCTTTGCGCCCCCAGGAGACCTCACATGCCTGACTTCTCTGGCTTGCCGCTGGTAATCGAGCCGAGCGAGCTCTTGCCGCGCCTCGATACTCCCAACCTGATTCTGGTGGACCTGACCAGCGCCGTCCGCTACAGCACCGGGCACATTCCTGGCGCGCGCTTCGTCGACCCGAAACGCACGCAACTGGGCCAGCCCCCGGCGCCTGGCCTGTTGCCAGCCAAAGCCGACCTGGAAACGCTGTTCGGCGAACTCGGGCACAATCCCGGCGCAGTCTACGTGGTGTATGACGACGAAGGCGGCGGCTGGGCCGGGCGTTTTATCTGGCTGCTCGACGTGATCGGGCATTCGAATTATCACTACCTCGACGGTGGCCTATTGTCCTGGCTAGACCAAGGCCTGCCGGTGTCGATTGATGTCCCGGCGCCAGTCGCAGGCCCGGTCAGCCTGGTGCTGCACGAAGAACCCACCGCTACTCGCGAGTACCTGCAAAGCCGTCTCGGCGCCAGCGACCTGGCAATCTGGGATGCCCGTGGCCCGCTGGAATACTCTGGCGAAAAGGTCGTCGCGGCCCGGGGCGGACACATCCCCGGCGCGGTCAATTTCGAATGGACGGCCGGCATGGACCCGGCGCGCAGCCTGCGCATTCGCCAAGACATGCCGCAGATCCTCGAACAGTTGGGCATCACGCCTGACAAAGAAGTCATCACCCACTGCCAGACCCACCATCGTTCTGGCTTCACCTACCTGGTGGCCAAGGCGCTCGGTTATCCACGGGTCAAAGGCTATGCCGGTTCCTGGGGTGAATGGGGCAACCACCCCGACACCCCCATCGAGCTTTGAAGATTTAAGGACAGTTAATGAAAAACCGCTTGTTCATCCTTTCCCAGTACCTGCTGCCGCACCACCTGCTGTCGCGGCTGGCCGGCTGCATCGCCGAGTGCCGCGTGCGCTGGTTCAAGAACGC
>NZ_JAOSHO010000288.1 GCF_025917275.1 Pseudomonas agronomica
GTGTGCGCCGCAAAGAGAAGCGTCAGCCGCACGAATGCATCAAGTTTTTACTGGCTGTACAAGATGTTGTAGAACGAGGTTTGCTCATCCTTGATCAAGGACAGGTCGTGCCCCGTGGGAATTTTTTCGAACAGCGCTTTGTTGACTGCCATCCGACGCATGATGATCACCTCCAGCAATTGACCGAACAGCGCCTCATCACGGACATACTTTTTCAGTTTCAGAATTTCGCGGGGCTTGTCTTTCAGAACGTGAAAGGCGTAATTCATGTGCAGGCAGTACCTGCTTCTTCAGCATCAACTGGTAGGTGGACAGCCCCGTGGATCTAGAAATTTATTCTCCAGCATCGCTGTCTTCTGGCTGGACCTTATGTATCACGCTTTTTACCGCTTCATCACATATACGATTGCCAGGATGGCGTGAAAGCACGTTAAGCAAGTAATAGGAAATGGGCGTACCGATTGGATCGGCTAGCCCATGCTGCGGGAGAGACGATTCGTTAATGAAACCCCTCGAGCAATACCTTGTCTTTTTCTCCGCCCCAAGGATCATCCAGCAGATATCTTGCAGGCACTCGGCTGTCCGACGGGACCAGCGTGATTTTGTAGAAAATCTCTTCGCCCTCGCATACCTCGAAGTACAACGCATAGTCGCGTTTCTCTAAATCAAGTTCGACCTTGAATTTTTCCGCTGCAGAGGCGATTTCCACGTGGCTGGGATCGGTGATATGGAAGGGTATGACGATGCAGCGCTGGGCGGTGGGGTCGAGGTTGAAGCTGTCTTCCAGTTTCAGATGGACGTTCGCACCGAAAGCGTCTTCAGGTAGGGGGTCGAATACAACATAGTCGCTATGAATTATTGCGCCTTGCTCCAGATTAATCTTGCCCCACTGGCTAGAGGTTTCGTCGAAGGGCCGTGATCGGAATTGGATTTGGCTATGAGATATCAATAGATCAACAGATTGAGCGGTGTTTTTCATCAGTAAACCTCGATTTTAACTCTGGTCCCATTGGGCAGGTCGGACAGGACATTGCCGATGCTCGAACCGGCCCCCCGATTGTCGCTAGGATCGATGTATTTGACGCTGGCGCCGGTGCCGCCTTCCTTGAACATTGCCATCGGCCATTCGTCCCGATCCTTGCCTGTTTTGGTCTTAACATCTTTCAAGCTGAGTTTGCGATTGAGCTTAGCGGTGTCACGTTGAATGGTCACGATGTAGGGATGCCCCTTCTTGATTGCGCCATCGATATGCCCAAACGTCTGCGGATACTCTGATCGCTTCAATCGCAGCTTGTAGTCGTACTGTTTCGATCGGGCCTTGGTCAGCGTACAGCCGGCGAGACCTAGGGGATCCATCCAAGTGAACGGATTTAGGACAAACGCGTAAAGATTGAATCCTCCTGCCAACCCAATAGGGTCTGGGGTCGTAAATCGGCCGACGTCCGGATCGTACTGGCGGAACAGGTTGTAATGTAAACCTGTCTCCCGATCCAGGTATTGGCCTTGGAACCGCAGGTTCTGCTCTTCGATGTAATAAGCCTCGCGCACCTCTTCCAGCGTGTTGCCCCACACCCGATACGTGGCTTGCCAAACGCTGTGCCCGTCGGCTTCGGTGAGTTGTTCCGGCAGGCCGTTGAGGTCGTTGTGGTAGTAGCGAATCTTTTGCAGCGGGCCATTGCCGTCGACACGGGCCAGGGGTTCGTAGCCGTCATCTTCGTAGAGATACAGGCTGGTTTGCTGGTGGCGGTGTTCCTGCAACAGCCGCAGGCCATCCCAAGTGAAGCGGGTTTCACCCAGCGGGTAGCCCTTGCTGTCGTGCTCGGTCTTGGCGATACGCCGGCCCAACGGGTCGTAGGTCATGTTGACCACGCTGCCGTTGTCGTTGCGCACTTCGATCAAGCGGCTTTCGGCGTCGTAGGCGAAGCGCTGCACGCCGCGTTTGGCGCTGCGTTTTTCGATCATCCGGCCAAAGGCGTCGTAGCGGTAGCGCTTGTCCTGGTAGGTCAGCAGCTTGTTGTGCACCACCAGTCCCGCGCCCGGTGCCGGGCCGTCCAGCAGGTTGGCGGCGGCGTCGTAGCTGAAGGTTTCGTGCTGGCCGTGCAGGCTGTCCTGGCTGGCGATGATGCGGCCGGTGGCGTCGTAGTGCAGCAGTTGGCGCTGTTGCACGGCGGGTTGCTGGTCGAGCTTGCCGATGAGGTTGTCGGCGGGGTCGTACTCGAAGTGTTTTTGCACTGTCGCCGGCAGCAGCGAGGGTTGGCCGCTGTGGCGGCGTTGCCGTGCGCGCAGGCGGCCGCTGCGGTCGTATTCGCTGCGGGTGCTGATTTGCCCTTGGGTGCGCAGCACTTCGCGGTGCAAGCGGTCGCGTTCGAAGTCGCTGATGACCTGGCCGTCGAGGTTGATCTGGTGCAGGTGGCCGCTGCCGTAGTACAGACGGTTGACCCAGCGGCCATCGGGCAACTGCGTCTGGATCAGGTTACCCAGTTCGTCGTAGTGATGTTGCAGACTGCCGGCGGCGCTGTTTTCGGCGAGCAACTGGCCGAGGGCGTCGTAGGCGAAGCTCAGGGTCTGGGGGTTGCCCTGCAGGTCGGTGAAGGTGACGGCGGTGAGTTGGTCCAGCGGGTCGTAGCTGTATTCGGTGCGGCCATCGTCGGTGACTTTGGCGATTAGCCGGCCCACGGCGTCGCGTTCCAGGCGATGGACGATGGGTGCCGTCGGTGCTTCGGGAATAAGCGCCAGGCCCGTGCCGTACGGCGCGGGCATCGCCGTCACCGCCGCGACGTTGTCGAGGCGGTCGTAGTCGTAGCGCTTGGCGCTGCCGTCCAGGTCCTGTTGTTCGGTCAGCCGATCCCCGGCATCCCAGGCAAACCGGTAGCTTTCGCCATTCTCGTTGACCAACGCTTGCAGCCGGCCAAAGTTGTCGTAGGCAAATTGCACCTGCCGGCCCTGGGCATCGGTGCGTTGGCGGACCTGGCCGCGGCGATTGTGTTGATAGTGCGTGGTGTGCCCGGCCGGGTCGGTGTAGCCGATGAGCTGGCCGGCGCTGTCGCGCTGATAGCGTTCGGTGCGGCCGTCCGGCAATTGGCTGCTCAGCAGCCGGCCTTGGGCGTCGTAGCTGAAATGGGTGCGTTCGCCGAGGGCGTCGGTGATGGTTTGCAGGTAACCGCGCGCGTCATAACTGAAGCGTGTCGGGTAACCCGAGCAATCGACGTGTTCGACCAGTTGGCCGAACGGGTTCCAGCGCAGCTTCTTGCCTTTGCCGGTGGCATCGATGATTTCTACCACCTGGCCGTGGGCGTCGTAGCGGTAGCGGGTGCGATGGCCCAGCGGGTTGGTTTGCGCCGTGCAGTTGCCGCGTTGATCGTAGCGGTACGTCCAGCTATTGCCGGCGGCATCAGTGTCCACCAGCGGCAGGGCCCAATGTTCGAGCCAGAGGGTGGACTCGCTGCGGCCCAACGGGTCGGTTTCGCTGATCAGGTTGCCGGCGTCGTCGTAGCTGAATGAGTACTGGCCGCCTTGCGGATCGGTAGCACTGAGCAACTGGCGCTCATCGTTCCATTCGAACAGCCACGTCTGGCCGAGGTTGTCGCTGAACCGGATGATCTGGTGCTGGCTGTTCCAGTGGCGGATGCTGGTGCGTTGCAGGCTGTCGCTGATGCGGGTGATGCCGGCTTGCAAGTCATAGTCGAACTGGTAGGCGTCACCCTCATCAGTCCAGTGCCGGACCACGCGCCATTCCTGGTCATCGATCAAGGCCCATTCGTAGAAGCAGCGCAGGCCGGTGGGCAGTTGGTGCTCGACCATCCGCCGTCCAGCGTCATAGCTGAAGCGCCGTTGCACCTGGTAACCAGCGTCGCGTACTTCGGCAAGATTGCCCGATGCATCGTAGGTGTAGCTGACCAGCACTTCCCGCGATTGGTCAGGATAGAGCCGTTGAATCTGGCTGACGCGTTCGCCTTCTCGAATCAGCTCGACCTGCACCAGATCGAAGGTGTCGCGCAGCCGCACCAGGCGGCCGGCCTCGTCATAGTCGAGGTGGATTCGGTTGTCGTTGCGGTCACCCAGTTGGCTCAGGCGCAGGTGCGATGGATTGGCCGGCGTGGGCTCGAACAAGCGGTACAGGCCGTCATCGCTCTCGATCAGCAATTGCCCACTGGCGTGGCGGCGCACCGCCAGGCCTTCGCCGGCGCTGAACACCGCGCCGCCCAACGGGATTGCGCCCATGTCGATGGGGCGCGCCTGTTCGTCGGTGTAGACCAGGGTTTCACCGCCATCGGGGTGGGGCAGGATGTCGACCCGGACCTCATAGGTCACGCTCCAGCCGGCACCGAACAGGCTGTCGCGACGCTCATCACGGCTGTTGTAGAAGCGCTGCCAGTCGATCGGCAGGATGCCGGGCAAGGCGAAATCCAGCTCTTCATCACCGCCGAGCACTTTGGCTCCGGTGGCAGCATGCACCGGGTTCGACGAGCCCAGGGCCGCGTTGGCGGCTGCGTTCGCCGCGCTGCTGGCGGCCATGGACACCGCGCCGCCCACCAGCATGCACGGCAGCTTGCTGAAGAATTTGCCCTTGCCGCCCTTGAGCATCAACAGGGCTGTGACCGCCAGGCCAACACCCGGGGTCTTGCCGCTGCGGATCTCGCGCACCACCACCGAACCGCCGCCAATGGTCACGTTGGGCGAAATCAGCCCGGACGACACCACCGTTGCATCGCAGGTGCTGCGGTCGCCGCTGCGTACGGCGGGCTGGCCGTTGATGGTGACCTTGTCCGAACCTTCGGCCATGAACTGCGGTGGCATCGGCGGATGCTTCATGCAGATGACCAGGTCCTCCGGCTTGGGCACGGCGCCGGGGGCGGGCGTGGCGACGGTAGGGCGCCACATTTGCGAGAAAAACTCCCCGGCCATGTCCAGGTAGCTGGGTTCTTCTTCAGGCTCGGGCGCTTCGAGCTCGGTGCCGGCCGGGGCGACGTGGGACTCAATCGCCCCGGCGGCGCGGGCTGCGGGGATGTTATTGGTGAGGGTGTCGGTGGAGCCGGTGAGGATGTTGGCCTGGACCGTGGGCGGAAAGAGGGCGTTGCCGATGCCCTCGCATATATTGCTCAACCCTTTGTCGGCCCCGGTCTTGCTCATGGCAAGCCCGACCACCGTTCCCACCACCAGTCCGAGCACGAAGCAGCCCAGGCCGCCGGTGACCACGGTAATGCCCGTGGCCGCGACCACCGCGGCGGTCGCCACGGCAGTAATCGCAATGTTCGCCGCCACCTCCAGCACGCCGCCAAGGACGTCAGCCATCATCGAGGTGTGGTTGAGTGCATCGCCCAGGCGGGCAGCCCAGAGCGCGTCAGACATGGGCGACGCCCGGGCTCATGCCTGTGTGCTGGAGTGGTTCGATGCGTTTCATTTCGCCTGTCTCCCTGGCGGTAAGTTACGGGTCCGGTGTGATATCAGCTTGACCAAGGGTTGAGCAACGCCACGCCGCTGCTCTGGAAATCCGTCACGTTGCGGGTCACCACGGTCAGTCCGTGGACCAGCGCGGTGGCGGCAATCAACGCATCGCATTCGTTGCTGCGATCAGGAACATGAAGGCGCGCGCAGCGAAGCGCCACGGCGCGGTCGACGACCAGGATCCTGCCGGCAAAGGTGGGCATGACGTGGTTGTCCAGCCATGCACGCAAACGACTGCCTTGCACCGGATCCTTGCGTTCGAAGCGCAAGACGCCGGTTTCCAGTTCCAGTACGGTAATCGCCGAGACGTAGAGGCTGGGGGCGGGCACGCTGCGCGCCCAGGCCTGCACGTTTTTGTCGGCTTGGGGTTTGCGCAGCTCCGAGATGACGTTGGTATCGAGTAGAAACATTCAGGACAGGTCCACCGAGCGGGGCGTAATGACGGCACGCTCGGTATCGAAGTCGATATCCGGCGCATCGGGCATGACCAGCAACTCGACAATGCTGGCGCCAACGCCGGTCAGTTTCTGGTACTCCTCAATGCTTAGCAGCACATGGGCCGGCTTGCCACGGTCGGTGATAATGACCGGCCCCTCACGGGAGGCTTTTTTGGCACCACTTGTGTCATGGTTGAATTCGCGGCTGGAAATAGTGGTGACGGACATGCTGGCGTCCCCTTGGAAACTGAATGTAGGCACGTTACTACTGGCGCCAGATGCAGGCAAGGGGAAACAGGCTGGTGATGTTTCGACGGACGATAAAAAAGGCCCCGCCAATCGGATTGGCGGGGCCTTTCGTGGTTCAGCGACTTACCTTACTGAGCGTCAGCGGCCGGAGCCTTTTCACCGTGCGACAGGCTGTAGACATAGGCTGCCAGCAGGTGGACCTTGTCGTTGCCTTGCAGATCAGCCTGGGCTGGCATCTGGCCCTGGCGGCCGTAGCGGATGGTCTGCTGCAGTTGAGCGAAGCTCGAACCGTAGATGAACGCGGCCGGGTGGGTCAGGTCGGGTGCGCCCATCGCAGGCGTGCCCTTGCCAGCAGGACCGTGGCAGGCCACGCAGTTGGCCGCGAACAG
>NZ_JAOSHO010000289.1 GCF_025917275.1 Pseudomonas agronomica
AGTGCTAGTCGACATCCAGCGGCAATTTCAATTTCGCCGCCAACGCCTGGGCTTCCAGATGCCCGGCCGGCGCCTGAAGTCGGAGCTCGGCATTATCTTGCAGGGCCATCCTCCGGGCTTCGCTCACCAGCCGTTCAGCCACGCCACGGCGGCGGGTGATATTTCGTACGCATAGGTGGGACAAGCGCCAGGCGTTCTGGTGCCGTTGCAGCCGTGCGGCGCCGAGCAGGCGATCATTGAAGCGTGCGGCGATCAACGAACCATCCTCAAGGCATTCTCCGATCAGTTGCGTGGCGTCGCTGAACGGCTCGAACAGCCAGGCCGGGGCGTCCCGATAGATTTTCTGCAGGTCCTGCTGGTCCTGATGGGTGGCTTGTTCCAGGTGCTCGACAACGATGGGCATGGAATTTCCTGAAAAATAAACGCATGGCCCCCTACAGAAAGCGAGCAGAGGCGCGATAAGACGAATGACAGGAAAAAGGTGATAGCACTTTGGTTTTTCTGTCACGAGCAAATGGTAACCTTTGTCAGTTCGTCCGTCCTTCTGCGACGTGATGTCGCACTAAATTGGAGCTTCACTGCAAAATACAGTCATGCCTGCGTGCAATGAAGGCTGAGGGTGAGGTGTGTGGCTGGCGAACCATTCTAACAACTGGGGGATACACAATGAGCACAAGCATTACGGCCGGCGGCGTCGCCGACCAGCCTGCGTTCCTCTCCAAGGAACGCATCATCGCCAAGCCCGGCTTCAACCGCTGGCTGGTTCCACCGGCCGCACTGGCCATTCACCTCTGCATCGGCATGGCCTATGGCTTCTCGGTGTTCTGGTTGCCACTGTCCAAGGCCTTGGGTATCACCAAGCCAGTCGCCTGTGCACCGGATATGAGCTTCATCTCGCAAGTCTTTTCATCCCAGTGTGATTGGCCGATCTCGATGCTCGGCTGGATCTACACCCTGTTCTTCATCTTCCTGGGTTGCTCGGCAGCCATCTGGGGCGGCTGGCTGGAACACGCCGGTCCGCGCAAGGCTGGCGTTGTCTCGGCCTTGTGCTGGTGCGGTGGCCTGCTGATTTCCGCGCTGGGCATCTATACCCACCAGATCTGGCTGATGTGGGTCGGCTCCGGTGTGATCGGTGGTATCGGCCTGGGCCTGGGCTATATCTCGCCAGTGTCCACGCTGATCAAGTGGTTCCCGGACAAGCGCGGCATGGCGACCGGCATGGCAATCATGGGCTTCGGTGGCGGCGCGATGGTCGGTGCTCCACTGGCTGCCGCGTTGATGAGCCATTTCGCTTCGCCGACCGAGGTCGGTGTATGGCAGAGCTTCCTGGTCATGGCCGCGATCTACTTCGTGTTCATGATCGGTGGCGCCCTGTCGTACCGCGTTCCGCCGACCGGCTGGAAGCCTGAAGGCTGGACCCCGGCACCGAAAAAAGCCGCGAACGCGATGATCACTCATCGCCACGTTCACGTGAACGTTGCCTGGAAAACCCCGCAGTTCCGCCTGGTCTGGCTGGTGCTGTGCCTGAACGTATCCGCCGGTATCGGCATCCTGGGCATGGCTTCGCCACTGTTGCAGGAAGTGTTCGGCGGCAAATTGCTCGGCAATGACCTGCCGTTCGGTCAGCTGGACGCTGCACAACTGGGCCAGATCGCCGCCATTGCGGCCGGTTTCACCGGGCTGCTGAGCTTGTTCAACATTGGTGGCCGGTTCTTCTGGGCGTCCTTCTCGGATTACCTGGGCCGTAAAAATACCTACTTCGTGTTCTTCGCCCTGGGTGTTGCCCTGTACGCGCTGATCCCGAACCTGGGTCACCTGGGCAGTGTCGCGCTGTTCGTTGCGGCGTTCTGCATCATCCTGTCGATGTACGGCGGCGGCTTTGCCACCGTGCCGGCTTACCTGGCGGACCTGTTCGGTACGCAAATGGTTGGCGCGATCCACGGTCGTCTGCTGACGGCCTGGGCGGCAGCGGGCGTGCTGGGTCCGGTGCTGGTGAACTACCTGCGTGAATATCAGCTGAGCATCGGCGTTGAACGCGCTGCGGCCTATGACATCACCTTGTACATCCTGGCCGGCCTGCTGGTGTTGGGCTTCCTGTGCAACCTGATGGTCCGTCCGGTCGCCGACAAGTACTTCATGACCGACGCCGAACTGGCCGCCGAACAGGCGCTGGGCCATGACAAGGGCGCCGACAGCACCACTTCGCTGGAATGGAAAGCCGCGCCGGGCACCAAGCCCCTGGCGATCGCCGCCTGGCTGGTGGTGGGCATTCCGTTGGCGTGGGGCGTGTGGGTGACACTGCAGAAGACGGCGGTGTTGTTCCACTAAGACTGTTGCCCTGATCATCAGGTCAGGGCAACTTTTGTGGGAGCGAGCTTGCTCGCGATGAGGGCGTGTCAGCCGACATTGCTGTCTGCTGACCTACCGCTATCGCGAGCAAGCTCGCTCCCACAGTCGTTTTGGGTGATAGCAAAGGCTTGTACGCACATGTCTAGCACCGACAGCCCGGGCTTCAGCCCGTCAGTGATGTCACCTCTTTTGTTTCTGTTTGCCGCTCGCGCCCCTATAATGGCTGCCTTTTTCGCCCAATGATTTTGCGGAGCTGGTGATGGCCGAACGTAAGGCGTCTGTCGAGCGCGACACTCTGGAAACCCAGATCAAAGCCTCGATCAACCTGGATGGCACCGGAAAGGCCCGGTTTGATATCGGCGTGCCTTTTCTTGAGCACATGCTGGACCAGATCGCCCGTCACGGGCTGATCGACCTGGATATCGTCAGCAAGGGCGACCTGCACATCGACGACCACCACACAGTGGAAGATGTCGGGATCACCCTGGGCCAGGCCTTTACCAAAGCCATCGGCGACAAGAAGGGCATCCGTCGCTACGGCCATGCCTACGTGCCGCTCGATGAAGCGCTGTCGCGTGTGGTCATCGACTTCTCCGGCCGCCCTGGCCTGCAGATGCACGTGCCATACACCCGCGCTACCGTCGGCGGCTTCGATGTCGACCTGTTCCAGGAATTTTTCCAGGGCTTCGTCAACCACGCCAACGTGACCCTGCACATCGACAACCTGCGCGGGCACAACACCCACCACCAGATCGAAACCGTGTTCAAGGCTTTCGGCCGCGCGCTGCGCATGGCCGTCGAGCTCGATGACCGCATGGCCGGCCAGATGCCTTCCACCAAGGGCGTGCTGTAATGCAGACGGTTGCGGTTATCGATTACGGCATGGGCAACCTGCACTCGGTGGCCAAGGCCCTCGAGCACGTGGGCGCCGGCAAGGTGCTGATCACCAGCGATGCCGAGGTGATTCGCGAAGCCGACCGGGTGGTGTTCCCCGGCGTCGGTGCGATTCGTGATTGCATGGCCGAAATCCGGCGCCTGGGCTTCGACAAGCTGGTGCACGAAGTCAGCCAGGACCGGCCATTCCTCGGCATTTGCGTGGGCATGCAAGCCTTGCTCGATCGCAGTGAAGAGAACGACGGCGTCGATTGCATCTCGCTGTTCCCCGGCCAGGTGAAGTTCTTTGGCAAAGACCTGCACGAAGACGGCGAACACTTGAAGGTCCCGCACATGGGCTGGAACGAAGTGAAGCAGACGGTCGATCATCCGCTGTGGCACAACATCCCGGACCTGGCGCGCTTCTACTTCGTGCACAGCTACTATATCGCCGCCGGCAATGCGCGGCAGGTGGTGGGCAGCGGTCACTATGGCGTCGATTTCGCTGCGGCCTTGGCCGATGGTTCGCGCTTCGCCGTGCAGTTCCACCCAGAGAAGAGCCATACCCATGGCCTGCAATTGCTGCAGAACTTCGCGGCGTGGGACGGTCGCTGGTAATGGCTCGCAAGAAACCGCCGATCCTCACCCTCACGCCCGAACAGGAAAGTGAAGCGAACCGCAAGATCCAACGGTTCATGGAGGAACGTTTCGAACTGGACCTGGGTTCGTTCGAAGCGGCGGAAATTCTTGACCTGTTTACCCGCGAAATTGCTCCGCACTATTACAACAGGGCGATTTTCGATGTGCAGACGCACCTTAAAGAAAGGTTCGAAAGCATTGAAAGCGACTTGTGGGCGCTCGAGAAAAACTGATTTTCGAGTCAAGCTGAATATTCGTATTTGAAGGTTTGCCAGATGCTGATTATCCCCGCTATCGATCTCAAGGACGGCGCTTGCGTCCGTCTGCGTCAGGGCCGCATGGAAGACTCCACGGTGTTTTCCGATGACCCGGTGAGCATGGCCGCCAAGTGGGTGGAGGGCGGCTGCCGTCGTCTGCATCTGGTCGACCTGAACGGTGCCTTCGAAGGGCAGCCGGTCAATGGTGAAGTGGTCACGGCCATCGCCAAGCGCTATCCGAACCTGCCGATCCAGATCGGCGGCGGCATTCGCTCGCTGGAAACCATCGAGCACTACGTCAAGGCTGGCGTGAGCTACGTGATCATCGGCACCAAGGCTGTGAAAGACCCGGCTTTCGTTGCCGAAGCCTGTCGCGCGTTCCCTGGCAAGATCATCGTTGGCCTGGATGCCAAGGACGGTTTCGTCGCCACCGATGGCTGGGCTGAAATCAGCACCGTGCAGGTCATCGATCTGGCCAAGCAGTTTGAAGCCGACGGCGTGTCCTCGATCGTTTATACCGATATCGCCAAAGACGGCATGATGCAGGGCTGCAACGTGCCGTTCACCGCTGCACTGGCCGCAGCCACCAAGATCCCGGTGATCGCCTCCGGTGGCATCCACAACCTGGGCGACATCAAGTCACTGCTCGACGCCAAGGCGCCGGGCATCATCGGCGCAATCACCGGCCGCGCGATCTACGAAGGCACCCTCGATGTCGCTGAAGCACAAGCTTTCTGCGATTCGTACAAAGGCTGAGGACTCACCATGGCGCTGGCCAAACGCATCATCCCTTGCCTGGACGTGGACAACGGCCGGGTGGTCAAGGGCGTCAAGTTCGAGAACATCCGTGACGCCGGCGACCCGGTGGAAATCGCCCGTCGCTACGACGAGCAGGGTGCCGACGAGATTACCTTCCTCGACATCACGGCCAGCGTCGATGGCCGCGATACCACGCTGCATACCGTCGAGCGCATGGCCAGCCAGGTGTTCATCCCGCTGACCGTGGGCGGCGGCGTGCGCACTGTGCAGGACATCCGCAACCTGCTCAACGCCGGGGCGGACAAGGTGTCGATCAACACCGCGGCGGTGTTCAACCCGGAGTTCGTCGGTGAAGCGGCCCAGCACTTCGGCTCGCAGTGCATTGTCGTTGCCATCGATGCGAAGAAAGTCTCCGGCCCGGGCGAAACCCCGCGCTGGGAAATCTTCACCCATGGCGGGCGCAAGCCTACGGGCCTCGACGCTGTCGAGTGGGCAAAGAAGATGGAAGGCTTGGGTGCCGGTGAAATCCTGCTGACCAGCATGGATCAGGACGGCATGAAAAACGGCTTCGACCTCGGCGTCACGCGCGCTATCAGCGATGCCTTGGGCATCCCGGTGATCGCTTCCGGCGGCGTCGGCAACCTGCAGCACCTGGCCGCCGGTATCCTCGAAGGCCATGCCAGCGCGGTGCTGGCGGCGAGCATCTTTCACTTCGGCGAGTACACCGTGCCGGAAGCCAAGGCCTACATGGCGCATCGTGGTATCTGCATTCGCTGATCGCTGGACACCATGGCGGGCCCAAGGCACTCTTGGGCACACCATGGATTGCGGTAGCCCGACATGCTCAAACGCCTCGTTCTTGCCGTTGCCGGTGCCACGTTGCTGCTCGCCGGCACTGTCCGCGCCGCTGAAACATCGCTGGTGTTGCTGACGGAAAACTTTCCCCCGTACAACATGGCCAAGAACGGCAAGAACTTCGCCCAGGACGAAAACATCCATGGCATTGCCGTGGACATCGTCCGAGAGATTTTCAAGCGCGCCGACATTTCCTACAGCCTGACATTGCGTTTTCCCTGGGAGCGAATCTACAAGCTCGCCTTGGAAAAACCGGGTTACGGTGTGTTCGTCATGGCGCGGCTGCCGGAGCGCGAAAAACTCTTCAAGTGGGTTGGCCCCATCGGGCCAGACGACTGGGTGATGCTCGCCAAGGCCGACAGCAAGATTGCCCTCGACTCGCTGGAACAGGCACGCCAATACCGGATTGGCGCCTACAAGGGCGACGCGATTGCCGAGACGTTGGCCAAGCAAGGGCTCAAGCCGATTGTCGTATTACGGGATCAGGACAACGCCAGGAAACTGGTCAATGGCCAGATCGATCTGTGGGCGACTGGCGACCCTGCCGGGCGTTACCTGGCGCGTCAGGAAGGCGTCAGCGATCTCAAGACGGTACTGCGATTCAACAGTGCCGAGCTGTACCTGGCCTTGAACAAGGACGTGCCTGACAACGTGGTCGCCCGGTTGCAAAAGGCCCTGGATGAATTGCGCAAGGAAGGCGCGGTGGACGCGATCATGGCGCGGTATCTCTGAGCGCTCCACCCGCCGTACCGCCGCC
>NZ_JAOSHO010000029.1 GCF_025917275.1 Pseudomonas agronomica
CGGTCAATCAGTCACCGTAGATATCCGACTTGAAATACTTGGCCTGGATCTTCTGGTACTCGCCATTGGCCCGAATCCCATCGATGGCCTTGTTCAAATCCGCCACCAATTGAGTATTGCCCTTGCGCACCGCAATCCCGGCGCCCTCACCGACGTATTTCGGATCCTTGAGCTCCGGCCCGACAAACGCGTAACCCTTGCCGCGAGGCATCGACAGGAAGTCTTCCAGCGGGATGGTGTCTGCAAAAATCGCGTCCAGGCGCCCCGACGCCAGGTCCATGTAGATTTCTTCGTTGTTGCTATAGCGCTTGACCGTCACGCCTTTGGGCTCGAAGACTTCCGTGGCGAAACGATCCGTGGTGGTAGCGCGCTGCACGCCGACGGTCTTGCCCTTGAGGCTGGCGTACTGGTCATCGACTACGGCGCCTTCCTTCATCACCAGCCGCGACGAAGTGAAATAGTACTTGTGAGTGAAATCCACCGACTTCTTGCGCTCTTCGGTGATGGTCATGGACGACAGCGCCAGATCGATCTTCTTCACCTTGAGGGACGGGATCAGCCCGTCGAACTCCCCTTCGATCCACTCGCATTTGACCTGCATCTGCGCGCACAAGGCATTGCCGATGTCGTAGTCGAAACCTTCGATTTTTCCTTCCGAAGTCTTGGACGCAAACGGCGGATAAGCCGCCTCGATGCCGATGCGCAAGGTTTTATCGGCGGCGAATGGACTGCTGGAAACCAGCAGGCTCAAGGCCAGGCCGGTGATGAGGGGGAATTTCTTCATGGACGTTCTCTCGCGGTTTGTTGTTGGTTTGGCAGAGAAAGGTAGGCGTGACTGAGTTTGTACTTATAAATCCATACTGGACTTTAATGTACATATCGTCAATTGGGGGAACAGGAGAAAGTGATGGGAGGCTGCTGGCCTCATCGCGAGCGAGCTCGCTCCCACAAGGGACCTGTGTACAACGAAGATCCACTGTGGGAGCGAGCCTGCTCGCGAAGGCGGCTTATAACTTGAAAATAATCTGCTTACCGCCTACTGCTTCCAGCGATCCGCCGCCGCATGATCACTGTCCCGCCCTTCGACCCAGCGCGGGCCGTCGACGGTGTTTTCTTTCTTCCAGAACGGCGCGCGGGTCTTGAGGTAGTCCATGACAAAGGCGCAGGCGTCGAACGCTGCCTGGCGATGGGCGCTGGCGGCCGCGACGAAGACAATCGGCTCACCCGGCTCAAGGGCACCGATGCGATGCAACACTTCAAGCTTGAGCAATGGCCAGCGCTGCTCGGCCTCGATGGCGATCTTGCCCAAGGCTTTCTCGGTCATGCCCGGGTAATGCTCCAGGAACATCCCGGACACATCGAGCCCGTCGTTAAAGTCGCGCACGTAGCCGACAAAGCTCACCACCGCCCCTACGCCGACATTCGCCGCGTGCATCGCGTTGACTTCGGCACCCGGATCGAACGGCTCGGCCTGCACCCGAATCGCCATGGCTCAGCCTCCTGTCACGGTCGGGAAGAACGCGACTTCATCGCCGTCGGCCAAAGGCTCGTCGAGTTGGCACAGGTCTTCGTTGCGTGCGCACATCAGGTTTTGCTCGGTGAGCACCTCGGCGCCGTCACGCTGCGCGAGCAACGCGCGGACGTCGTTGACCGTCGCAAAATCGCCTTCCACCTTGACCGAGTCCACGCCAAGCGCTTCACGATAGCGAGCAAAAAACTTCACGGTGATTTTCATGAGGCATCCGCCTGGAAATGGCCGCTCTTGCCACCGAGTTTTTCCAGCACCCGCACACCTTCGATGGTCATGCCCCGATCTACGGCCTTGCACATGTCGTAGATGGTCAGCGCGGCGACGCTGGCAGCGGTGAGCGCTTCCATTTCCACACCGGTCTGGCCCGACAACTTGCAACGGGCAACGATGCGCACCCGGTCCTCGCCTTCGGCAGTGAGCTCGACCTTGACGCTGGTGAGCATCAGCGGATGGCAGAGCGGAATCAGGTCGCTGGTTTTCTTCGCCGCCTGGATGCCGGCAATGCGCGCAACGGCGAACACATCGCCCTTGGGATGGCCACCGCTGACAATCATTTGCAGGGTATCGGGCAACATGCGCACAAAAGCTTCTGCCGTGGCTTCACGGAATGTCACGGCCTTGTCGGTCACGTCGACCATGTTGGCGCGGCCTTGGGAATCGAGATGAGTCAGCACAGGGTTACTCCTGATCAGGAGCGTCGATTGTAAACCCGTGGGTCAGATTCCGGCAGGGCTGATTGTCGCACCCGTCTTGATTTCAGATTCACCGCAAATCCCTGTGGGAGCGAGCTTGCTCGCGATGACGGTCTTCCAGATAAAAATGTGTGCCTGACACACCGCCATCGCGAGCAAGCTCGCTCCCACAGGTTATTTCATACACACAAAAAAACCAGGCGACGGTGAGGTCGCCCGGTTCTGATGATCAATTACAGGTGAGATTCAGCGTATTCGGCCAGGATCGAGCGCGGTACGCCTTGCAAGGTGATGTGGACCCCGTTGGGGAAGTCCTTGAAGCGTTCGGTCAGGTAGGTCAGCCCGGAGCTGGTCGCGGACAGGTAAGGGGTGTCGATCTGCGCCAGGTTACCCAGGCACACCACTTTGGAACCGGCGCCGGCACGGGTGATGATGGTTTTCATCTGGTGCGGGGTCAGGTTCTGGCATTCGTCGATCAGGATCAGGCTCTGCTGGAAGCTGCGGCCCCGGATGTAGTTGAGGGATTTGAACTGCAACGGCACTTTGCTGAGGATGTAGTCGACGCTGCCATGGGTGCTCTCGTCGTCCATGTGCAACGCTTCGAGGTTGTCGGTGATGGCGCCCAGCCACGGCTCCATTTTTTCCGCTTCGGTGCCGGGCAGGAAGCCGATCTCCTGGTCGAGGCCCTGCACGCTGCGGGTGGCGATGATGCGCCGGTAGCGCTTGCTGACCATGGTCTGTTCGATGGCCGCGGCCAGGGCCAGGATGGTCTTGCCGGAGCCGGCGGCGCCGGACAGGTTGACCAGGTGGATATCCGGATCGAGCAGGGCGAACAGTGCCAGGCTCTGGTAGATGTCCCGAGGCTTGAGGCCCCACGCTTCCTGGTGCAGCAAGGGTTCCTGATGCAAATCGAGGATCAGCAGTTTGTCGACCTGGATTTCCTTGATCCAGCCGACGAAGCCTTGTTCGTCGATGATGAATTCGTTGATGTGCACCGCCGGCAGGTTGTCGATCAGTTGCACCTGGTGCCAGGTGCGACCATGGTCCTGGCGGGTTTCGACCTTGCTCACGCGGTCCCAGAAGGAGCCGGTCATGGTGTGATAGCCGTTGGGCAGCAGCGACACGTCGTCGACCAGTTGGTCGGTGCTGTAGTCCTCCGCCGCGATCCCGCAGGCGCGGGCCTTGAGGCGCATGTTGATGTCTTTGGTCACCAGCACGACGGCTTGATCCTTGTTGCGCGCGTGCAGGTCGATCAACTGGTTGATGATGATGTTGTCGTTCAGGTGTTCAGGCAGCACCAGGTTGGGTTCGGTGCGCTTGCTCATCAGGATTGAAAGCAGGCCCTTGGGACCGCTTTTGCCGCGCTGGATCGGTACGCCCAGCTCGACGTCTTCCGGGGAAGCATCGCCCAGGGTCTTGTCGATCAGGCGGATCGCCTGCCGACATTCTGCCGCAACGCTGTGATGGCCACTCTTGAGCTTGTCCAGCTCTTCAAGAACGGTCATTGGCAGGGCGACGTGGTGTTCTTCGAAATTCAGCAGCGCGTTTGGATCGTGGATCAATACGTTGGTATCGAGTACATACAGGATTGGCTGGTTGGAGGAAGGGCTACGTCCGTGGTCATCCATACTCGGTCACCTTTGTGGGGGCCATTCGACGCAATACCGTGACAGTGCTGCGCCTCGAGGTAGCCACCGAATTCACCCGCGACGATTCGGGCGAACTGCACACAAACTGGGTCTTGGAAGACGCCACCTGTGTTGCAGGTTTCGGCGGTCTGTCTTCTTGATACTCCAAAACACATGACAGGAAAAAGCACTTTGACGGTTTTTTGAAGTTTATTTTTCAGAGTGACGAATAACCCTTGGCGTACCGTTGTTGCACCGTTAAAGTCGGAAGTCCGGTCGCCATGAATGCGCGACCGAATTTTCCTCCAGCCCAACGTTTACAGGCCTTTCGTATTCAGCGAAACGCGTCCTGGCAATCTTCCCAACCGATCCCGCTTTGCGCTGTTTGCGCGATGAGCCACGGCATAGCCGTTTTGACCGCATCCTGCTTGGCGTTGAAATTGATTACGCCGTGACGCCACAACAGCATCAGGGTCAGCACACGCTGGGCACTCTGCTCGGGCTTGAGGCGGCTGGTGCTGTCCTGCGGATCGATATCCCATAGCGCCACTTGCAGGCCCTGGTTCCGGAAGAACGACTGCGCATCGCCACGGCGCTGCCCCTGGGGCGGACGGAACAGCGGCACGAAATTCTCCGGCAGCTTGCCCTTGACCAGGTCGACACTGCGCCGCACCGAGTCCTGCCAATCCTGCCAGTAGCTGTGGGAGCGGAACTCCCAACCCTGCACACCGACGCACTGCCCGGAATAGACCGTCTGGAGATCATTGACCGAGCGATCCGCGAGTCGCGCCTGGATGTCCTTGCCCAACACGAAGAACGTCCCGCTCATGTTCGACTTGCGCAGGAACTCGGTCAGCCACGGCGTGTTGTCCGGCGCGCTGTTGGCCCCGCTGTCGAAGGTCAACAGGAACAGGCGGTCATTCATCTGCTCGCCGTTGCGCTCGTAATCGCCGAAACGCTCGATTTCGCTGGTGACCTGGGGAAACAGTGCCGCCTTGCGCAGCAGTTCGTCCCGATATTGCGTGTGGAAGGTCCGGCTTGGCTCGGCCCACTTGATGTAATACGAGTTGTCATCGAGCTGGAACCTGCCCGCCTCTTCGCGCAAGGTCGCCATGTTTTCCACCAGATAGCAGAAGGACGCGTCCAGTTCGCAGCTTCGCTGGGCAAAGTTGTAGCTGGACAGCAATCGCTGCCACAGCCGCGCGCGCAGGGTGTTGACCGCCGCCATGTTGACCGTACGCAGCCCCAGGTATTGCTTGAGGGCGATTTCGTCCATGGCATCGGTGTCCAGCAACACCCGGGCGAACATCAACACCTCGGCCCGGGAGGCCACATCGAACAGCGTCGGGTTGGTGAGCTGCTCGGGCCAGGTGCTGCGGTCCAGGGTGGCGACGTCATTGGGCGCGGCGATGGCACCGAAGCTCAACAACCACGCCGACAGTAAAAGGACGATACGCAAAAGGGATGTCTCCATAACGAAACCCGCGCGGCATGATAGCTGATCCTGGTGTGGCACCTCTTCGCAAACTGGCGAATGAGCTTCTGTGGCGAGGGAGCTTGCCACACAAAAATCGGCAATTCGCGCCTCACCATCCATCCCCTATCACCCCAATAGCTGGAGTCCACCCGGACAACCCCCTAGAATCGCCGCACCCTTAAAGGAGACGTTTGCATGCTGATGGTGATTTCCCCCGCCAAGACCCTCGACTTCGAAACACCTCCGGCTACCGAGCGCTTCACCCTGCCCCAATACCTGGATCATTCCCAGGAGCTGGTCGAGCAATTGCGTGAACTCTCGCCCGCCCAGATCAGTGATCTGATGCACGTTTCCGACAAGATCGGCGGCCTCAATGCCGCGCGGTTCGGCAGTTGGACCCCGGCGTTCACGCCGGCCAATGCCAAGCAAGCGCTGCTGGCCTTCAAGGGCGACGTTTATACCGGCCTCGACGCGCAAAGCCTTGGCGAAGCCGACTTCGACTATGCGCAACAACACTTGCGCATGCTCTCGGGCCTTTACGGCCTGCTGCGCCCGCTGGACCTGATGCAGCCGTATCGATTGGAGATGGGTACCAAGTTGGCCAATGTCCGGGGCAAGGACCTATACGCCTTCTGGGGCACCCGCATCAGCGAATGGCTGAACGAGGCGCTGGCCGACCAGGGCGACGACCTGTTGTTGAACCTGGCCTCCAACGAGTACTTCAGCGCGGTCAAACGCAGCGCATTGAAGGCCCGCATCATCGATACCGAGTTCAAGGACCTCAAGAACGGCCAATACAAGATCATCAGCTTCTACGCCAAAAAAGCCCGGGGCTTGATGAGTCGGTTTGTCATTGAACAACGCATCAACGATCCAGCGGCACTCAAGCAATTCGATGTGCAGGGGTATCGCTACAGCGACGAGCAATCTTCTTCCGATAAGCTGGTTTTCCTGCGCGACCACGCCCCGCAATAAAGCAGCGTCATTTCCGGGCCCCGATAAGGGGCCTCGATCAAAGTCGAATTTGTCATCCAAGTTCCCCGCCCCATTCGCCACTTTCTTGGCGTCAACAAAACAAACACTCCCCGCGCTAACTTTTCTTTCACTCGACAAATGTCAGTTTTTTCCGTAGTGGCACCGATTTTTTTCTTCAGTACTGGCACAAAACTATCTCCCCCCTTTAACTCCCCGAAACTAAAGGGCGAAATCGGTGGTGCTATCAATATGAGAGCAGTGCCATCTAGGCAAATATTTCGAAAAATTTCGAAAATCACGATGAGCGGATCGGAACTATGTGAAATTGCACGGCTCATACCACCCGTAACGATTCTCGCCGAGCGTGTACGAGATAACTTACAAGGCACGTCGTCCGAAGTAACGGAGTTGTAACGACAACTTAGCGAAACGGTCGTCTTATTGGATCCACCCTTAAAGGACGGGAGATAACGCACCATTACTATCCCCTACAAGGCCAAGGCTGCGCCCCTATTAACGTGCTCACCCGAGCACCCAACCTTCTGATTTTGTGGGCTTTTTGCCAGGAGTCTGAAGTGAAAGATCTTTTGCACGAGCGTCCCGCCAACGAGGACTGGCTGCATAACAGGGCAGGTCATAACAACTAGGCCGCTTTGCGCACAACTTGAGTGCACTTATTTAGACACTCGGAACTTTGTATGCCTGCACACGGCACTGTGGCGCCTGCATTTCCACACTTCCGAGTGCACGATGACCGCTGAACACTATTAACTCCGGCCATTTAATGGCGTGAAAACAGAGGTAAATGCGATGCGCATTAGCATATTTGGTTTGGGTTACGTCGGTGCAGTATGTGCCGGTTGCCTGTCTGCACGGGGCCATGACGTAGTTGGCGTAGATGTCGCCAAAGACAAGATCGACATGATCAATGCCGGTAAGTCTCCGATCGTTGAACCGGGTCTTGGCGAGCTGTTGGCGCAAGGCATTCAAACGGGTCGACTGCGCGGCACTACCAACTTCGCCGAAGCCATTCGCGATACTGACCTGTCGATGATTTGCGTTGGCACGCCAAGTAAAAAGAATGGCGACCTGGAACTGAACTACATCGAAGCCGTGTGCCGCGAGATCGGTTTTGTCCTGCGCGACAAGACCACCCGCCACACCATCGTGGTGCGCAGTACCGTACTGCCAGGCACCGTGGCCAATGTGGTCATCCCGATCCTCGAAGACTGCTCCGGCAAGAAAGCCGGCGTCGATTTCGGCGTCGCGGTCAACCCTGAGTTCCTGCGTGAAAGTACCGCGATCAAGGACTACGACCAGCCGCCAATGACCGTCATCGGCGAGTTCGACACCGCCTCGGGCGACGTCCTGCAATCGCTGTACGAAGAGCTCGACGCACCGATCATCCGCAAGGACATCGCCGTCGCAGAGATGATCAAGTACACCTGCAACGTGTGGCACGCCACCAAGGTCACTTTCGCCAACGAGATCGGCAACATTGCCAAGGCCGTCGGCGTCGATGGTCGCGAAGTGATGGACGTGGTCTGCCAGGACAAGGCCCTGAACCTGTCCCAGTACTACATGCGCCCAGGCTTCGCCTTCGGCGGTTCGTGCCTGCCTAAAGACGTGCGCGCCCTGACCTACCGCGCAAGCTCCTTGGACGTGGAAGCGCCGCTGCTCAACTCGCTGATGCGCAGCAACGAATCCCAGGTGCAGAACGCTTTCGACATCGTCTCCAGCCACGACAAGCGCAAAGTCGCCCTGCTGGGCCTGAGCTTCAAGGCCGGTACCGACGACCTGCGTGAAAGCCCACTGGTAGAACTGGCAGAAATGCTGATCGGCAAGGGCTATGACCTGCGCATCTACGACAGCAACGTCGAATACGCCCGTGTCCACGGTGCGAACAAGGATTACATCGAGTCGAAGATTCCTCACGTCTCGTCCTTGCTCAACTCCGACTTCGACGCGGTGATCGACAGCTCCGACATCATCATTCTCGGCAACCGCGACGAGAAGTTCCGTGCGCTGACCGAGAACGTACCGGAAGGCAAGCAGGTCATCGACCTGGTTGGTTTCATGTCCAAGGCCACCTCCCCGAGTGGCCGGACCGAAGGCATCTGCTGGTAAGTCTGTTAGCCGGCCGGGGCTCGCCCTGGCCGGCCTTTCGCCTGCCTTAACCCATCGGGCCGCCCACAAGGCCCGCCCGAGATAGAGACGGATGCAGATTATGCACAGGCTAAAGCACGGCCTGCTTCAGGCCGCCGGTTGGCTGTTTTACTTGAGTTTACTGATGGGCATCGCCACGGCGCTGCCCACGTCCACGTTCGACTCCGAATCCAAGGATTTCATCTTCCTGATCGGCGCCGTGGGCATCTGGCGTTACTCCATGGGCGCGACGCATTTCGTGCGCGGCATGATCTTCCTGTACATCGTCTACCCCCATCTGCGCCGCAAGGTCCGCAAGCTGGGCAAGGCGGCGGACCCGTCCCACGTGTACCTGATGGTCACCAGTTTTCGCATCGACGCGCTGACCACCGCCCAGGTCTACGGCTCGGTGATTCGCGAAGCCATCGAATGCGGGCTGCCGACCACCGTGGTCTGCTCCATCGTGGAAATGTCCGACGAGCTGCTGGTCAAGAGCCTCTGGGCCCGCATGAACCCACCGGCGCACGTCAAGCTGGACTTCGTGCGCATCCCGGGCACCGGCAAGCGTGACGGCCTGGCCTACGGCTTCCGTGCCATCTCCCGCCACCTGCCGGACGATCGCGCAGTGGTCGCGGTGATCGATGGCGACACCGTCCTCGCCGAGGGCGTGGTGCGCAAGACCGTGCCGTGGTTCCAGCTGTTCGGCAACGTCGGCGGCCTGACCACCAACGAGTTCTGCGAAGTGCGCGGCGGCTACATCATGAGCGAGTGGCACAAGCTGCGCTTCGCCCAACGCCACATCAACATGTGCTCGATGGCGTTGTCCAAGCGCGTCCTGACCATGACCGGACGCATGTCGGTGTTCCGCGCGACCGTCGTCACTAACCCGGACTTCATCGCCGACGTGGAAAGCGACTCGCTGCAACACTGGCGCCTGGGCCGCTTCAAGTTCCTTACCGGCGACGACAAATCGAGCTGGTTCAGCCTGATGCGCCTGGGCTACGACACGTTCTACGTGCCGGATGCGGCGATCAATACGGTCGAGCACCCGCCGGAAAAGAGCTTCATCAAGGCAAGTCGCAAGTTGATGTTCCGTTGGTACGGCAACAACCTGCGGCAGAACTCCCGGGCCCTGGGCCTGGGTCTGCGGCGTCTGGGCCTGTTCACTTCGGTGGTGCTGTTCGACCAGCGCGTGTCGATGTGGACCTCGCTGCTGGGCCTGACCGTGGCGATCATCGCCAGCTTCAAGTACGGCACCGCGTTCATCCTGGTGTACCTGCTGTGGATCGGCATCACGCGGTTGATCCTGACCTTGCTGCTGTCGTGTTCCGGACACCGGATCGGCCCGGCCTACCCGGCGATTCTCTATTACAACCAGATCGTCGGAGCCATGGTGAAGATCTACGTGTTCTTCCGCCTCGATCAACAGTCCTGGACCCGCCAGCCCACCCACCTGACCCGTGATCTCGCCAGCTTTCAACGTTGGTTCAACACTTGGTCGTCTCGGACCATGACCTTCTCCGCCGGCAGCATCTTTGTCGCCGTGCTGCTGACGATGGTCTGACCGGACTTGAATGAATTAACTAGGAAATCGCCCCTATGAACACCGCCGTGAATGTCAACGTAGTGCATGAATCCGAAGCCCAACGCCAACACGCCCGGGTCAAAATCCCGGCCAAGTTGCGCTTCTTCGGCCCTGACCGTACGCCCATGGAAGTCAAGGTCCTGGACCTGTCGGCCGGTGGCCTGTGCTTCAACGCCGGTCAACTGCCGCTCAAGGTTGGCGAGACCTACAAGGCTCGCCTGCAGTTCGTGATCGACAACCTGGGCCTGGCCATGGACGTCGAATTGCAGATCCGTTCCTACGACCGCCAGACCGGTCGCACCGGCTGCCAGTTCCAGAACCTGGAGCCACGGGACATCTCGACACTGCGTCACATCATCACCTCGCACCTGGCCGGCGACATCGTCGGCGTCGGCGATGTGCTGGCGACCCTGCAGCGCGACAACTTCACCAAGGCCCGCAAGCAGAAAGATGACAACGGTGGCATGACCGCCTTCGGTCGCCTGCGCGCCGTGACCTTCAGCCTGGGCGTATTCGTCGTTGGCCTGGCGGCGTTCGGTTTCATCTTCAAGTCGGTGTACGGCATGTACTTCGTCAGCCACGCCCAGGCCGGCATCGTCAACGTACCGGGCATGGCGATCACCATGCCGCGCGACGGCACCGTGCAGAGCCTCGTCAAGGCCGACGGCGTAGCCGCCAAGGGCGCCCCGCTGGCGACCTTCAGCACCAGCATGCTCGACGTGCTCAAGGGTCACCTGGACGACAACCAACTGCAGCCAGCCAAGGTCGAGGAACTGTTCGGCAAACAGATGACCGGCACCCTGACGTCGCCATGCGATTGCATCGTCACCCAGCAACTGGTCTCCAACGGCCAATACGCGAGCAAGGGCGACGTGATCTTCCAACTGGTTCCACGGGGCACCGAGGCCAACGTCGAGGCACGCTTCTCCTATCGCCAGTTCGGCGACGTGCGTCCAGGCACTCCGGTCAGCTTCCAGGTGGCCGGCGAAGACACCACCCGCACCGGCAAGATTGTCAGCAGCACCAGCCTGAAAAGTGCCGACCTGTCCTCCGATATCCGTGTGCTGATCCAACCTGACGAAGCCCTCGACAGCGCGCTGGCTGGCCGTCCTGTGGAAGTCGTCAGCGACCGTGGCCCGAACCTGGGCTGGCTGATCGACAAAGCCATGGCCGTCGGTCTTTAAGTCGAGGATATGCCCGTGACCATTATAAAAATCCTGAACAGCCCACAGTCCCTGTGGGAGCGAGCTTGCTCGCGAAAGGATCAACGCGGTCAGGACGATGCACCGCAAGCTCGTTCCCAAGTGGGAAAACTGTGTGCCTTGGCACTGGCCGTCAGCCTGGCCGGTTGCGCCGGCCTGCCTGACCAGCGCCTGGCGAACGAAGCCCTCAAGCGTGGCGACACGGCATTGGCGCAGCAAAACTACCAACGGCTGGCAGACCTGGGCTACAGCGAAGCCCAGGTCGGCCTGGCCGATATCCAGGTGGACAGCCGCGACCCCGAGCAGATGCGCAAGGCCGAGGCGACCTACCGCGCCGCCGCCGATATCTCGCCGCGCGCCCAGGCTCGCCTGGGTCGCCTGCTGGTGGCCAAGCCCGGTTCCACCGAGGCTGAAAAACACGAAGCCGAAGGCCTGTTGAAGAAAGCCTTCGCCAACGGGGAAGGCAACACGCTGATCCCGCTGGCGATGTTGTACCTGCAATATCCCCACAGCTTCCCGAACGTCAACGCTCAGCAGCAGATCAGCCAATGGCGCAGCGCCGGCTATCCGGAAGCGGGCCTGGCGCAGATCCTGCTCTATCGCACCCAAGGCACTTACGACCAGCACCTTGACGAAGTGGAGCGAGTCTGCAAGGCAGCACTGGCGACCACCGACATCTGCTACGTCGAACTCGCCACCGTCTATCAGAAACGCGGCCAGCCGGAACAGCAGGCGGAGTTGCTCAAGCAGATGCAAGCCGGTCATGCCCGTGGCGTCGTTTCCGCTCAACGTGTCGACAGCGTCGCCCGTGTCCTGGCCGATCCGAGCCTGGGCAAGACCGACGAGAAAACCGCCCAGTCGTTGCTCGAAGGCATTGCCCCCGGCTACCCCGCCGCCTGGGTCAGCCTGGCGCAACTGCTTTACGACTTCCCGGAACTGGGTGACGTCGACAAGATGATGCAATACCTGGAAAACGGCCGTGCCGCCGACCAGCCTCGTGCCGAGCTGTTGCTGGGCAAGCTGTACTACGAAGGCAAATGGGTGCCAGCCGACGCCAAGGTCGCCGAGGCGCATTTCCAGAAAGCCGTTGGCCGTGAAGTGGCCGCCGATTACTACCTTGGCCAGATCTATCGCCGTGGTTACCTGGGCCAGGTGTACTCGCAAAAAGCACTGGATCACCTGCTCAAGGCCGCCCGCAACGGCCAGAACAGCGCCGACTTTGCCATTGCCCAGCTGTTCTCCCAGGGCAAGGGCACCAAGCCCAACCCGGTCAACGCCTACGTGTTCAGCCAGTTGGCCAAGGTGCAGAACACCCCGCAGGCCACCGAGCTTGCCCAGACCCTCGAAGCACAATTACCGCCGGAACAACTTGCACAAGCGCAACGCCTGCTACAACAAGAGCAGGCCATTCGCGGCGCAATGAGCCCCGATACGCTTGAACTGCAAGCCCTAAAAGAAGATGACGGCGAGGAACCTCTATGAAGCTTTTGAAGCTCAATCCTTTTGTGCAGGCTGGTATTGGCCTGTCGTTTGCCCTGCTGTGGTCCTGCCCGACCCTGGCGGCCCTGACCGAAAGCAAGAATTTCGGCCTGGAAGTGAAGATCACCGGCCAGTCTGAAGACGACCGCGACCTCGGCACCCAACACGGTGGCGACGTCAATGGTATTGGCCTGGACCTGCGCCCATGGGTCTACGGCGAAAGCGGTAACTGGAGCGGCTACGCCATGGCCCAGGCCGTGACGTCTACCGACATCATCGAGACCGACACCCTGCAACAGTCCGATGGCGCCACGCAGCAAACCGACAGCGGCGATCGCGAAGCCAAGAAAAGCTACCTGGCCATGCGCGAATTCTGGATTGGCTACAGCGGGCTGACCCCTTATCCGGGCGAACTCTTGAAATTCGGCCGCCAGCGCCTGCGCAACGACGACGGCCAATGGCGCGACACCAACATCGAAGCCCTGAACTGGACCTTCGACACCACCTTGCTGCGGGCCAACCTCGGCGTGGCCGAGCGTTTCAGCGAATACCGCACCGACCTCAAGGAATTGTCTCCAAAAGACAAGGACCGCCTGCACGTCTATGGCGACGTCGGCTATCAGTGGATGCCAGGCCAGTGGGCCAGTATCCGTGCCCACCACAGCCATGACAGCGGCAGCCTTGACTACCCGACCCCGGGCGAGCCCACCGACACCCTGGACAAGACCCAGAACGGCGACTTGACCTGGCTCGGCCTGGAGGCCACCAGCGACGCCTACAACTGGCGCAACACCAACACCGTCAACTACTGGGCAAGTTTCACCGGCATGACCGGCGACCGTGACACCGTCAACGCGCTGAACGCCGACGGCACGCGCCCGGCGCAAGCCAAGCGCAGTGACGACGTCGACGGCTGGGCCACCGACCTGGGTGTGCGCCTGCGCCTCGATCCGCAATGGCAAGTCGGTGCCGCTTATGCCCGCGCCAGCGAGGACTACGAACAGAACGGCCTGCAAAGCAACCGCTCGAACTTCACCGGCACCCGCTCGCGGGTCCACCGTTTCGGCGAGGCTTTCCGTGGCGAAATGGCCAACACCCAGAGCGCCAGCCTGTTCGGTTCCTGGCAGTTGCGCGACGAATATGACGCCAGCCTGGTGTACCACAAGTTTTGGCGCGTGGACGGCAACAAGCCGGTGGGCAGCAACGGCATCAATGCGGTGGAAAACAACACCGACGACGTGACCGGCGCAATCCTGTCGACTTCGTCATTGCCGCTGCGCGACGGTGACAAGGACCTGGGCCAGGAAGTCGACCTGGTCGTCACCAAATACTTCAAGCAAGGCCTGCTGCCGGCCGCGCTGAGTCAGTCCATCGATGAGCCGTCGGCGCTGGTGCGCTTTCGTGGCGGCGTGTTCAAGCCAGGCGACGCCTACGGCAAAGAGGTCGATTCGTACATGCATCGGGCCTTTGTCGACGTGATCTGGCGCTTCTGATGCAAACGACCATGGGAGTGCCCGATATGAACCGCTACCTCAGGAACAGCCAGGCGATGAAAGGTTCGATCAGCCTGTTGGCCGCAGCGATGCTGCTGGCCGGCTCGTCGGCGTTCGCCAACGTTGAACCGGTGGCCAAGCCGGGCAACGTGGTCAAGGAACTGCAACGCGCCAAGACCTACACCGTCAGCAGCGCGCCGACCGCGCCGCTGGAGCTGGCCAAGCCTACCCTGCCCGACCTCAAGGGCTACACCGCCGAAGCGGCTGCAGCCAAGATCGTACGGACCAAGGCAGGCAAGATCAGTGTTCGACGGATGATGCAAGAAGACGCCTTGAAGGACTTCATCGGCGGCGACAACAAGATGGCCGAGTGGGTGGTGCGCCAGCACGGTATCCCACAGGCCATCTTTCTTGACGACGGCTACATGAACCTCAAGGACCTGGTCAAGAAAGTGCCCAAGTACGTCATCGAGACTTCGCCAGGCGTCTACCTGGCGAAGATCCCGATTGTCGTCGGTCGCAAGGGCATCCTCGAGATCGACAAACAGACCCAGGAACTGCGCCTGTCCCAGGAGGGCGGGTCGTTCCTGGTCAACGATGGCCAGATGTTCATCCGCGACACCAAGGTCACCGGCTGGCGCGAAAAGGACAATGGCCCCGCCACGTTCCGCTCGCCCAAGGAGTTCCGTCCGTTCCTGCTGTCCTGGGGTGGCACCGAGACCTACATCGTCAACACCAAGATGGCCAGCTTCGGCTACTCGAACAGTAAGTCGTACGGCGTGAGTATTTCCCAGTACACGCCGAACATGGCCAAGGTCCTCAAGCGCCCGGAACCGACCGGCTGGATCATCGGTTCCGAGTTCTCGGACATGTGGTACGGCTTCTACTGCTACGAGACCCGCGACTTCGTCATCAAGGGCAACACCTACAAAGACAACATCGTCTACGGCATCGACCCCCACGACCGTTCGCACCGGCTGATCATCGCCGACAACACCGTCTACGGGACCAAGAAAAAGCACGGGATCATCGTTTCCCGTGAGGTCAACGACAGTTTCATCATCAACAACCGAAGCTATGACAACAAGCTCTCGGGCGTGGTGATCGACCGTAACAGCGTGAACAACCTGATCGCCTACAACGAGATCTACAAGAACCACACCGACGGCATCACGCTCTACGAGAGTGCCGACAACCTGTTGTGGGGCAACAAAGTGATGGGCAACCAGCGCCACGGCATCCGGATTCGTAACAGCGTAAACATCCGCCTGTACGAAAACCTGTCCCTGGGCAACGGCCTGACCGGCCTGTACGGCCACATCAAGGACCTGTCGGACACCGACCGGGACATCAAGCTCGACCCGTTCGATGCCGAAGTGTCGCTGATCGTGGTCGGTGGCGAACTGGCCGGCAACGGCAGCGGCCCGCTGTCCATCGACTCGCCGTTGAGCGTCGAGCTGTACCGCGTGTCCATGCTCGCGCCGACCAAATCCAGCGGCATCAGCTTCACGGGAATTCTTGGCGAACGCCAGGACGAAATTCTCGACCTGCTGGTGCGCCAGCAGAAAGCCGTGCTGATCGACCCCGTTGAACGCCAGACCGAAATGCGGGACTGAGGAATGACCTTTATGAACCCACAGATGATCAAACTTCTGGGCCTGTCCGCCCTGACTGCCGGCATTCTC
This sequence comes from Pseudomonas agronomica, assembly GCF_025917275.1. Lineage (GTDB taxonomy): Bacteria > Pseudomonadota > Gammaproteobacteria > Pseudomonadales > Pseudomonadaceae > Aquipseudomonas > Aquipseudomonas agronomica. The sequence continues at coordinate 15,893 of NZ_JAOSHO010000029.1, forward strand.
GCCGCCGCAAGCGGCGCACGCGCCGATGAAATCAAGGCACCAACGTTCACTGCCGAACCGTGCTGCAACCTGTGCCCGGCGGCCCATGACGCGAAGAACTACACCACGCGCTACCAACAGAACTTCACCACGCTTGTGCAAGCCCAGGGTGACTGGCTGTTCCGGACCCAGGAAGACCTGCGAACCGAGTTCAACACCACCCCGGCCGGCTACAAGCGCATGCAACAACTGCACGATGCGTTCAAGAAAAAAGGCGTCGAGTTGGTGCTTGTCTATCAGCCGACCCGTGGCCTGGTGAACCGCAACAAGCTCAACCCACAGGAAAAGGCTGCCTTCGACTACGAAAAAGCCCTGACCAACTACAAGTCGATGCTGGGTCGTTTCGCGCAGATGGGTTACGTCGTGCCGGACCTGTCGCCACTGACCAACGAAAACCTGCCGGAAACCCTGCCGGCCCACGACTTCTACTTCCGTGGCGACCAGCACTGGACCCCATACGGTGCCCAGCGCACGGCGAAGATCGTCGCCGAGAAGGTCAAGCAGATCCCGGCCTTCGCCGACATTCCCAAGCGTGAGTTCGAGACCAAGAAGTCCGGCCGCATGGGCAAGACCGGCACCCTGCACAACATGGCCGGGCAACTGTGCGGCACCAGCTACGCGATCCAGTACATGGACCAGTTCACCACCGAGCCCAAGGGCGAGGCAGGTGACGGCGACCTGTTCGGCGATTCCGGCAACCCACAGATCACGCTCGTGGGCACCAGCCACAGCGGCAAGAACTACAACTTCGCCGGTTTCCTGGAAGAAGCCATCGGCGCCGACATCCTCAACGTGGCCTTCCCGGGCGGCGGTTTCGAGGGCGCCATGATCCAGTACCTGGGCAGCGAAGAATTCCAGAAAAACCCGCCGAAGATTCTCATCTGGGAATTCTCGCCGCTGTATCGCCTGGACCAGGAAACCATCTACCGCCAGATGATGGCGCTGCTGGACAACAACGGGTGCGAAAGCAAGCCGGCCCTCATGAGCAGCAAGACCGCGCTCAAGCCGGGCAAGAACGAATTGATGGTCAATAGCAAGAACATGGATCTGCGTAACGGCAGCCACCAGGTCGACATCCAATTCGCCGATACCTCGGTGAAAACCTTGCAAGCCACCCTCTGGTACATGAATGGGCGCCACGAGGACATCAAGATCGAAAAACCGAACACCTCCGAAACCGACGGGCGTTTCGCCTTCCAGTTGCGCACCGACGAGGACTGGGCCGACCAGAACCTCCTGGCTCTAGAGGTACAAGGGCCTGAAGCCGGTGCCGCACCGCTGCAAGTGGAAGCGAAAGTCTGCAAACGCAACGCATCTCCGCAAGCCGGGCAACAAACGGCTCAAATCGGACAATGAGGTCTCGTCTCATGACCAGAACCATGCGCACCCGAACGTTGAAAACGCTCCTGGCGCCGTCGCTGCTGACCCTGGCGATGTTCGCCGGGGCCACGCAAGCCGCGGCGCCACTGCGCCCGCCACAGGGCTACTTCGCACCGATCGAAAAGGTCAAGGAAGGCAGTGGCGGCCAGGGCTGCGACGCTGTGCCGACGCCGTATACCGGCTCGTTGCAGTTTCGCAGCAAGTACGAAGGCTCCGACAAGGCTCGCGCAACGCTGAACGTGCAATCGGAAAAAGCCTTCCGTGACAGCACCGCCGACATCACCAAGATCGAGCGCGGCGTCAGCAAGCAAGTCATGCAATTCATGCGCGACGGTCGTCCCGAGCAACTGGAATGCACCCTGAACTGGCTGACCGCCTGGGCCAAGGCCGATGCGTTGATGTCCAAGGACTTCAACCACACCGGCAAGTCCATGCGCAAATGGGCCCTGGGCAGCATGGCTTCGGCCTATGTCCGCCTGAAGTTCTCCGAGTCGCGTCCGCTGGCGAACCATCAGGACCAGGCGCAATTGATCGAAGCCTGGTTCAGCAAGATGGCCGACCAGGTGGTCAGCGACTGGGACAACCTGCCGCTGGACAAGACCAACAACCACTCGTACTGGGCCGCCTGGTCGGTGATGGCAACGTCCGTGGCGACCAACCGTCGCGACCTGTTCGACTGGGCCGTCAAGGAATACAAAGTCGGGGTCAACCAGATCGATCCCGACGGTTTCCTGCCCAACGAACTCAAGCGCAAGCAACGCGCCCTGTCCTACCACAACTACGCCCTGCCACCGCTGGCAATGATCGCCAGCTTCGCCCAGGTCAATGGCGTGGACCTGCGCCAGGAAAACAACGGCGCCCTCAAGCGACTGGGTGACCGGGTGCTGGCCGGGGTGAAAGACCCGGATATCTTCGAAGAGAAGAATGGCGACGAACAGGACATGAAGGATCTGAAGATCGATTCGAAATTCGCCTGGCTCGAACCGTTCTGCAGCCTCTACACCTGCTCCGAAGACGTGCTTGAACGCAAGCACGAAATGCAGCCGTTCAAGACCTTCCGCCTCGGCGGCGACTTGACCCGGGTGTATGACCCTTCGCGGGAGAAAGGCGAGAAAGGAAGCTGACACCGTTCTCCCTGCCTGACAGGGAACCCCTGTGGAAGCGAGCTTGCTCGCGATAGCAGTGGATCAGCTTGCATCGCAGTTGCATGTGCCGCCGTCATCGCGAGCAAGCTCGCTCCCACAAGGGAAAGTGGTCCGTTTCAAATGCAATGACCCCCCGGTTTTCATGGGGGGGTTTGGGGGGGCTCTGGCCCTTGACTGTTGATTCAACAAGGAGAGATCGGGATGGTATTTTCATCCAATGTGTTCCTGTTCCTGTTCTTGCCGATCTTTCTCGGCTTGTACTACCTGAGCGGGCAACGCTACCGCAACCTGCTGCTGCTCATCGCCAGCTATGTGTTCTATGCCTGGTGGCGGGTGGATTTCCTCGCCCTCTTCGCCGCAGTCACCCTGTGGAACTACTGGATCGGCCTGAAAGTCGGCGCCGCCGGTGTGCGCACCAAACCGGCCCAGCGTTGGCTGTTGCTCGGCGTGGCCGTGGACTTGTGCATCCTGGGCTACTTCAAGTACGCCAACTTCGGCGTGGACAGCCTCAACGCGATCATGACCAGCTTCGGTCTCGAGCCGTTCATCCTGACCCACGTGCTATTGCCGATCGGTATCTCGTTCTACATCTTCGAGTCCATCAGCTACATCATCGACGTGTATCGCGGTGATACCCCGGCCACCCGCAACCTGATCGACTTCGCAGCGTTCGTGGCGATCTTCCCGCACCTGATCGCCGGTCCCGTACTGCGTTTCCGTGACCTGGCCGACCAGTTCAACAACCGCACCCACACGCTGGACAAGTTCTCCGAAGGCTGCACCCGCTTCATGCAGGGCTTCATCAAGAAAGTCTTCATCGCCGACACCCTGGCGGTCGTGGCCGACCATTGCTTCGCCCTGCAGAACCCGACCACCGGCGATGCCTGGCTCGGCGCCCTGGCGTACACCGCGCAGCTGTACTTCGACTTCTCCGGCTACAGCGACATGGCCATCGGCCTGGGCCTGATGATGGGTTTCCGCTTCATGGAAAACTTCAAGCAGCCCTACATCAGCCAGTCGATCACCGAGTTCTGGCGCCGCTGGCACATCAGCCTGTCGACCTGGCTGCGCGACTACCTCTACATCACCCTGGGCGGTAACCGCAAAGGCACGCTGATGACCTATCGCAACCTGTTCCTGACCATGCTGCTCGGTGGTCTGTGGCACGGCGCGAACTTCACCTACATCATCTGGGGTGCCTGGCACGGTATCTGGCTGGCCATCGAAAAAGCGGTGGGCATCAACACCACGCCGCGCAGCATCAATCCGATCCGCTGGGCACTGACCTTCCTGCTGGTGGTGATGGGCTGGGTGATCTTCCGTGCCGAGAACCTGCACGTGGCCGCTCGCATGTACGGCGCCATGTTCAGCTTCGGCGACTGGTCGCTGTCGGAACTGACCCGCGCCAACCTCACCGGCTTGCAGATCGCCACGCTGGTGGTGGCCTACGTCACCCTCGCCTTCTTTGGCCTGCGCGACTTCTACACCAACCGTCCGCCAGTCAAGACCAAGCCTGAGGTGAACACCGAAGCCAACGGCCCGGCCACCGCGCAACCAGGGATGATCAAGGCCGTTCCGGGCGACAACCCGTCGACCATCCACGAACCTGGCTACACCGTCGGCGTCGAGGCCCAGGTGCAACCGGCCTACTGGACCGTGGACTGGTCGCGCTACGTGATGCGCGCCCTGGTATTGCTGTTGTTCATCGCCTCGATTCTCAAACTGTCGGCGCAAAGCTTCTCGCCGTTCCTTTACTTCCAGTTCTGAGGGATCCGGACATGACCCGCTCATTACGCATCTTCTACGTCGTGCTGTTCATGCTGATTTTGACAGCACTGGGTATTTGGTCGATGCGCAGCTTCCTAGGCTTCAGCACCAACCCCGATGCGACCGTGCTCAACGGTCGCTGGGCCAAGGCCGTGGAAACGCACTACGACGACGAATTCCCGATCAAGCGCCTGGGCACCAACATCTGGGCGGCGCTGGACTACAAGCTGTTCAACGAAGGCCGCAAAGGCGTGGTCCTTGGCCGCGACCAGTGGCTGTACAGCGACGAAGAGTTCAACCCGATCGTCAACGAAGACCAGAACCTGCAAGGCAACTACGCGCTGATCGAAGGCGTGCGCCAGAAGCTCAAGGAACAAGGCATCACCCTGGTCATGGCGATCGTGCCGGCCAAGGCGCGCCTGTACCCCGAGCACCTGGGCGAAGTGAAGCCGTCGAGCATCCACGCCAACCTGTACCAGGATTTCCATGCCCGCGTGGCGACGGACAAGATCCTTGCCCCTGACCTCCTCGGCCCGCTGCAACAGGCCAAGCAGAGCGGCCAGCAAGTGTTCCTGCGCACCGACACCCACTGGACGCCTGAAGGCGCGCAAATTGCTGCGGAACATCTGGCCAAGGCCATTGCCGAACGCACACCACTGAACGGCGAGCCACAGCGTTTCGTCACCGAGCCTGCGGAGAAAATCATCCACAAGGGCGACCTGCGTCAGTTCCTGCCGCTCGATCCCCTGTTCGAAAACCTGATGCCGGCCCAGGAACCCTTGGTCAAGCGCAACACCCGCGAAGCCGATGACCAGCCGGCCAGCGATGACGCGTTGTTCGCCGACGCCCAAGTGCCCGTGGCGCTGATCGGCACCAGCTACAGCGCCAACCCCAACTGGAACTTCGTCGGCGCACTCAAGCAAGCCCTGCACAGCGATGTCGTCAACTACGCCGAAGACGGCCACGGCCCGATTCTGCCGATGCTCAGCTACCTCAAGAGCGACGCCTTCAAGAACAGCCCGCCACAGGTGCTGATCTGGGAGTTTCCTGAACGTTATCTGCCCGTGAACAACGAGATCGGCGACGCCGATCCGCAGTGGGTCGCCGAACTCAAGCAGGCCGGCGCCCGCCAACAGAACGTAGCTGCTAACACACAATCCGAGACGCCCGATCGGGCGCAAAACTGAAAGAGAGGTCCACCATGACTTTCAACACTACTCCTCGCCGTCTCGCTGCTCGCTCCTTCAAGGCCGTTGCCCTGGTCGCCAGCATGAGCGCCCTGTCCTTGTCCGCCTTCGCCGGTGACTCGGCCCTCTACGGCCCGGTCGCGCCAAAAGGTTCCAGCTTCGTGCGGGTCTACAACGCCAGCAACGCCGAAGTCAGCGCCACTGTCGGCAGCACCAACATCAGCGACGTGGCCCCGTTGGCCAGCAGCGACTTCAGCTTCATGCCTGGCGGCGACTACAGCGCCAAGGTAGGCAGCCAGACCGTACCGGTTAAACTGGCCTCCGATCACTATTACACCCTGGTCAACAACGCCAGCGGCCAGCCACAACTGATCGAAGAACCACCGTTCAAGAACAAGCAGAAATCCCTGGTACGCGTTCAGAACCTCACCGACAAGGCGCTGACCCTCAAGACTGCGGACGGCAAGACCGAAGTGGTTCCGAACGTAGCGGCCAAGGGCCGTGGCGAGCGTGAAATCAACCCGGTGAAAGTCAGCCTGGCCCTGTTCGAAGGCGACAAGAAAGTTGGCGACCTGAAGCCAGTCGCCCTGGAACGCGGCGAAGCGGCCGTGCTGTACGTCACTGGTTCGGGCAGCACCCTGTCGCCAGTGTGGGTGAAACGCCCTGTGTCGACCCGCTGATGAGTTTTTCCTGAAGGCTGAACGCCTATTTGGGTAGGAGCTGCCGCAGGCTGCGATCTTTTGATCTTGATCTTTCGCTTGGGATTCAAGTGTTAGGGGAAAGATCGCAGCCTCGCTGCACTCGTCAGCTCCTACAGAGGGTCAGTCATTCGGGCACGGAACAAAAACAAGAGAGTGAAACGACAGAACGCAGTAGCTCTAAAACCATTTCGCTTCAAAGGAGTAACAAACATGATTCCGGTGATCTTGTCAGGTGGTAGTGGCTCACGTCTTTGGCCGCTTTCGCGCAAGCAATTCCCTAAACAGTTCCTGGCCCTGACCGGCGAACACACCCTGTTCCAACAGACCCTCGAACGCCTGGTGTTCGAAGGCATGGACACGCCGATCGTGGTCTGCAACAAAGAGCACCGCTTCATCGTCAACGAGCAGCTGTCCGCCCGGAGCCTGGAAGCCCAGCGCATCCTGATGGAACCGTTCGGTCGCAACACCGCGCCGGCCGTGGCCCTGACCGCGATGATGCTGGTCAACGAAGGCCGCGACGAACTGATGCTGGTACTGCCGGCCGACCACGTCATCGAAGATCAGAAAGCCCTGCAACGCGCATTGGCCTTGGCCACTGTGGCTGCCGAGCGTGGCGAAATGGTGCTGTTCGGCGTACCGGCCACCAAGCCGGAAACCGGCTACGGCTACATCAAGTCGACCAACGACGCCCTGCTGCCTGAAGGCGTGAGCCGCGTGTCGCACTTCGTCGAGAAACCCGACGTCAAGCGCGCCACCGAGTTCGTCGAAGCCGGCGGTTACTTCTGGAACAGCGGCATGTTCCTGTTCCGCGCCAGCCGCTTCCTCGAAGAGCTGAAAAAGCACGATCCGGATATCTACGACACCTGCCTGCTGACCCTGGAGCGCAGCGAGCAGACCAACGACACCATCACTTTCGACGAAGCCACTTTCGCCTGCTGCCCGGACAACTCCATCGACTACGCCGTGATGGAAAAAACCCAACGCGCCTGCGTAGTGCCGCTGTCGGCCGGCTGGAGCGACGTCGGTTGCTGGGCATCGCTGTGGGAAGTCAACGCCAAGGACACCAACGGCAACGTCACCAAGGGCGACGTCGTGGTCCAGGACAGCCGCAACTGCATGATCCACGGCAACGGCAAGCTGGTGTCGGTGATCGGCCTGGACAACATCGTCGTGGTCGAGACCAAGGACGCCATGATGATCGCCCACAAGGACAAGGTCCAAGGCGTCAAGCAACTGGTCAACACCCTCAACGCCCAGGGCCGCACCGAAACCCAGAACCACTGCGAGGTCTATCGTCCGTGGGGGTCCTATGACTCGGTGGACATGGGCGGTCGTTTCCAGGTCAAGCACATCTCGGTCAAGCCGGGCGCGTGCCTGTCGCTGCAAATGCACCACCACCGCGCCGAACACTGGATCGTGGTCAGCGGCACCGCCGAAGTGACCTGCGACGAGAACGTGTTCCTGCTCACTGAAAACCAGTCGACCTACATCCCGATCGCGTCGGTCCACCGCCTACGCAACCCGGGCAAGATCCCGCTGGAAATCATCGAAGTGCAGTCCGGTAGCTACCTGGGCGAAGACGACATCGAGCGCTTCGAAGATATCTACGGTCGCTCCACCCCGCTCGAGCGCGGCGTGTCGGTGAAGACCATCGCGCAGTAACGATCAGCAGCAACGATCAGCCGTACAAGAAGCCCCCATCCAGCCCACTGCGTCCCCTATCCGCAGCGGGTTGGGTGGGGGCTTTTTTATTTCCTGACAATCAAGACGCACCCCAATGTCATCCATGAAAGGTAATCCAGTCTTTAGTGCCTCTTTTCCGGTAAGAAACTATATAAGCGGCGGGAATTGGCGTGATGAAAGTGAGCTCCACTGTTCTAGGCGGAATCATCGCAACAAAGTCGGCCCTCTCAAGCGAGTCATCGCTCATTAACAGTCGAGCACTCAACCCTCCTTTCGGTTTGAATTCAAAAGGTTGTTGAAGACCTAAGATCTGATTGTTGATCTCGCGCTCTTTTAGCCCTGGAATTTCCATTCGATACAGATAATTTCTGGTGTCGCCATACCCGCCGGAGTCCTCATCCATTCCCAAAGATACAAAGCCTGGAACTGGACTTCTTACATGTTCATTGGCGAGCGTATTGAACCCCTTGCTCACCACTGCGTTCCGAAACTCCTTCTTGATTTCCAGGCCTCGGTTATCTCTGGGATAGAAGCCGCCGGCTTTCAATATTTGTTCAGGAGAACGGTCATCGCCTCTCATCGCCAAAACCTTGCCGGACGGGGTAAGTGTTAGGGAATGCGGGCCGACCAGCATCTTTCCGCTCTCGACCGGAGGAGTTTTCGTAGCCTCATGTCTCTCTGCCGAACTCGCTCTTTCCAATGGCGGTATCACCCTGTTCTCCTTCCCGGGCATGAGCCCGTCACTGTCAACGAAAGTCATAGGACTGTTTTTGACCATCCTATACATATTCAAACCATCGACCGCGCCAGCCGGATCCGGATTCATCCACCGCTGCAACCACGGGATGTAATAACGAAAGCCATAATAATAAAGCCCCGTCGCATCCCGCTCCTTGCCCGAAAAACGCACCGTCTTGTAACCCGCCTCGATCGCGTCATCCCCAGCCAGATAGGCGGTTTCACCAAAGGGATAAAAATGCTCACGGCTGATGATCCGCCCGTCCTCGGCCAACTCCAGGCTCACCGAGCCCAGATGATCGGCAATGCTGTATCGATAGCAGTCGTTCTCCCCAGTTGGCGGTGTGCTTTCCCAATGCAACACCCGAACATTGCTGAGCCCGCCCTGGGCGACGATCACCTGCAACGCCTCGCCCGTGCCGCTGTCAGCACGCAGTTCCAGCCCTGGCAGATAACGCACCTCGGCGACCAGGGTGCGGGGGACGGTCCGCAAGATGCGAAGCTTGCGCGCACGTTGCCCGCCGCCGTCATAGACGTACGCCTCGCTATCGTTGAGCCCCGAGTCGCGCTCGATGGGCGTGATCGAACTCAACTGATTACGCAGGTCCCAGGCCAGGAACCGGCCCGCGTCCAATTCCAGACAATTGCCCCGCGCATCGAACGCGGCGGCGATTTCATCCTCGGTGGGTGGCACACCGTTGCGGTACGGCAGGCAGCGATTGCTATAGCGAGCCGCTTGGATGTCCCGGCCGTGACTTTGCGCACCGACGTGGGTCAACGCCAACAGATTGCCGCCCTCGTCGTAGCGGTAAATCTGGCGATAATTGCTCACCGCCGCCGGATCGTTGCGCCCCACCGAGTCTGGTCCCTGGTGGAGGGTACCCGCCTCCCAGCCGCTGGCTTCGATCAGTTGATAAAGACTGTCGTAGGTAAATTGACTGATCGGATCGATGCGCTGATTAGCGAAATAACGGATCGGCTGGGCCTGGTCTTCGATGCTCAATACGTTGCCCATCGGGTCGTAGGCGTAGCGCAAGTGCTGCAGCACTTGGCCGGCGCGCATGGCTTGGCGCTCCGACAAACGTCCGTCTTCCGGGTCATACGTGAGTGAGGTCTGCACGCCGTTGCCGGCGGTTTCCTGCTCGATTTGTCCTTGGGCGTCGTAGCGAATATCGCTTGCCAATGCCTGCCAATCGACCTGCCCCTTCAACTGCAGTTGGCTGCCAGATATTCGCCCATCCACCGTCAGGCTCGCCCGTTGCCGATTTTCCCTGGCGTCGACTTGTTTCAGCACGTCGCCCAGCGGTCCGACGCACCACGTCGAAACGGCGCCATCGCCGGGCTCGAGCAGGTGCTCGCGATCGGCCTCCTGCTCCGGCCAATCGGGCAAGGCCGCGTCGAGAATGAAACGGCGTTCCTGCGAGAGGTCTTGGCCGGTCAAGGCAAAGGATGCCAGCAATAAGGTGCCCGCGGTATCGTCGTGGCGGATCAATTGCCCGTATTGGTTATGGTCTTGATCGCCCTGGCCCGGAAAGCCGTATGTCATGCGTTCGGTACACCGCCGCGGCTGCCCGTCGCCTTGCTCGAACACCGCCACGGGGCGAAGCAGTTCGTCAAGGAGCAGGTCGCGCTGCGTCCCCCGACTGTCCCACCCCAGCAGAACTTCATCGGCGAGACCCGGCAGACCGATTTGCTGGCCGGCATCGACACTGTCTGCCCGCAGCGTCGTGCCGGACAGTGAATACATCGCTGAAACATTGGCGGGCGTCGATTCGTCGCTTTCCTGCAAGGCCCACAAGCGTGGATCCCATTGTTTAACCGTGTGCCCGGCCACATCAAACAGGCTGCGGTTGACGCGCCGCTGCGCGAGGCCGCCCTCACGGCTGCGGCAGTAGCCCACCAAGCGAACCGGCAAGTTTCGCGAATCGACAGCGGTTAACGTCGGCGTTCGATGATCCATGCCCATCAGTGGAAGCTCCGCGTATGCCAGGCTATCGCAGCACATCTAACCAACGGACCTGCGACGCCGCCTACTGTCATAGATGACAGTGACGACCGACGGTACAGGGCGGGTCAATACCCATCGCCCGCTCCCTTCGGTAGGATGTAGCGACGGGAACGGAGGCTTCAACCATGCTCATCGGCGTCTTGCTGGTCGTCACCTGGCTCATCCTGCTGTTGCGCTATCCGGCCAAGGCCTTGCCGATCTCCCTGGCGGCGTTCGTCGGGCTGGGGCTGGTGGCGGCGTGGGTGCTCTGGGAAGAAAACCGCGAGACCCGGCAACTGGCTCGCCTGGACCTGCACATCGCCCACGCCCCCGAACAATGTCCCGCGGACCGACCGCTGCTGTTGAAAATCCACAACGGCAACGATGTTCCGTTGACGGAGCTACGCTGGCGTATCGCAGCTTATGCGCCTGGCGACAACCTCAACCTCGCCGACAACCTTTACAGTTCACCGCGCTATCGCGGCCCCGGCGACTTGCAGCCCGGCGGCGATTGGCAGGACTGCTTGCCGATCCCGCCATTGCGCCCCGGCTATCGCCCGCAGACCCTGGAGTTTCGCGCCGAGCGATTGCAGGGTAATTTCTCCAACTGATCAAATTCGCCCTGTTGCATAAGGAATGCGCCATGCCCGTTGTGTTGATTACCGGATGTTCCAGCGGCATTGGCCGCGCCCTCGCCGACGCGTTCAAGGCCGCCGGCTACCAGGTCTGGGCCAGCGCGCGCAAACCCGAGGACGTCGCGCAGCTCAGCGCCGCCGGGTTCACCGCCGTGCAACTGGACGTCAACGACAGCCAGGCGCTGGAGCAATTGGGCGAACGGATCAATCAACAACATGGCGGCCTCGATGTGCTGGTCAACAATGCCGGCTACGGCGCCATGGGCCCGCTGTTGGACGGCGGCGTCCCGGCCATGCAACGTCAGTTTGAAACCAACGTGTTTGCCATTGTCGGCGTGACCCGCGCGCTTTTTCCCGTGTTACGCCGGGCCAAGGGATTGGTGGTGAATATCGGCAGCGTTTCCGGCGTGCTGGTCACCCCATTTGCCGGCGCGTACTGCGCCTCCAAGGCTGCGGTGCATGCCTTGAGCGACGCGCTGCGCATGGAGCTGGCACCGTTCGGCATTCGGGTGATGGAAGTCCAGCCCGGCGCCATC
>NZ_JAOSHO010000290.1 GCF_025917275.1 Pseudomonas agronomica
GAGCAAGCTCCCTCGCCACAGGTCTCGGGTCCGGCAATGCATACGGTTTAAGCCACCCCAACACGATCCTCCCACATCCTTCTAACCCTTAATCACTCCAATCAATAGTGCTATCCAGCGCTGGGCACGCCCCATATTATCGTCGTCATATCTGAACTGCGATCGTCCCGTGGAGAGCCCCATGCCTGTACAAGCCCTGTTCAAACCCTTTCACCTCGGCGCGCTCGAGCTGCCGACCCGGGTGGTGATGGCGCCGATGACGCGTTCCTTTTCGCCGGGGGGCGTACCGAACGCCAAGGTCATCGAGTATTACCGTCGTCGCGCGGCGGCCGGGGTCGGGCTGATCATCACCGAAGGCACGACGGTCGGCCACAAGGCTTCCAACGGCTATCCGAACGTGCCGCACTTCTACGGCGATGCCGCGCTGGCGGGCTGGAAAGAAGTGGTCGATGCCGTGCACGCCGAAGGTGGCAAGATCGTCCCGCAGTTGTGGCATGTGGGCAGCGTGCGCCGCATCGGGACCGAGCCGGACGCCAGCGTGCCGGGTTATGGTCCGAGCGAAAAACTCAAGGACGGCCAGGTGGTGGTCCACGGCATGACCCAGGCGGACATCGACGAAGTCATCGCCGCTTTCGCCCAAGCGGCCAGGGACGCCCGGGACATTGGCATGGACGGCGTGGAAATCCATGGCGCCCACGGTTACCTGGTTGACCAGTTCTTCTGGGAAGGCAGCAACCAGCGCACGGATGGCTACGGCGGCAGCCTCGCCAATCGCTCACGTTTCGCGATCGAATTGATCCGTGCGGTGCGTGCGGCCGTGGGAGAGGGATTCCCGATCATCTTCCGCTTCTCCCAATGGAAACAGCAGGACTACACCGCGCGCCTGGTGCAGACGCCAGAAGCGCTGGGTGAATTCCTCAAGCCGTTGGCGGACGCCGGTGTGGATATTTTCCACTGCTCGACACGTCGTTTCTGGGAACCGGAATTCGAAGGTTCCGAACTGAACCTGGCCGGTTGGACTCGCAAACTCACCGGCAAGCCGACAATTACCGTGGGCAGCGTTGGCCTGGATGGGGAGTTCCTGCAGTTCATGGTCAATACCGACAAGGTTGCGCAACCGGCCAGCCTGGAGAAACTGTTGGAGCGCCTGAACAAGGAGGAATTCGACCTGGTCGCGGTGGGGCGTGCATTGCTGGTGGATCCGGACTGGGCGCAAAAAGTGCGTGAAGGGCGTGAGCAGGACATTTTGCCGTTCAGTCGCGAAGCGTTGATGACCCTGGTTTAAGCAGCGCCTGATCCGCCGCTATCGCGAGCAAGCTCGCTCCCACAATGAGTGCGCTGAAGATCAAATGTGGGAGCGAGCTTGCTCGCGATGGCGACCTCAGCATCACCGAATAATCAAAGCACTGTCGGCGCAGCAGGCATTCCATGTTCGCCCACGCAAACGCCGCGCAACTGTGCCTCGAACTGCTCAACCACCGACGCCCACCCTTGGCGACTGGCATGCTGGCGCGCATTGAGACGCACGCATCGCAAGGCCTCGCGCTCTTCCAGCAGCCAACGAGCGGCATCGCAAAACGCTTCTTCGTCCCCCGGCATCGCCAATACGCCGTTATACCCATGACGGATGTGTTGCGCCGCCGCCGCCTGATCGTACGCCACCACGCCCAGCCCGGAGGCCAAGGCTTCCAGCACGACATTGCCGAAGGTTTCGGTCAGGCTCGGAAAAATGAACATATCCCCCGATGCGTAATGGGCGGCCAGCGCTTCGCCTCGTTGCGCGCCACAGAAAATGGCTTCGGGTAATTGCTGTTCGAGGGCGAGCCGCTGCGGGCCGTCGCCCACGATGACCAACTGAATTCGCCGCGTCGGAAAAGCGTTGCGCAGGGTCTCGAAACTGCGCTTGAGCAGCCCCAGGTTTTTCTCCGGCGCCAGGCGTCCCACGTGAATCACCGCAATATCGTCGTCGCTCAGGCCCCAGGTCTCGCGCAGCGTGGCCGAGCGTTTGGCGGGATGAAACAACTGGCTGTCGACCCCACGCGACAACATCGCCACACGCTCGAAATGCCGCCGCTCCAGCTCCAGGCGCTGACTGTGGCTCGGCACGAGGGTCAGGCGGGAGCGATTGTGAAACCAGCGCAGGTAATGGGTCAGCAACCGGCTCAACAATCCGAGCCCGTACTGTTGGGTGTATTGCTGGAAGTTGGTATGGAAGCCGCTGACCACTGAAATGCCCAGGCGCCGCGCCGCACGCAGCGCCGACAAGCCCAGTGGACCTTCGGTGGCGATGTACAACACGTCTGGGCGATGGCGTTTCCAACGCCGCAGCAGCTTGTGCATCGAAGCCTGCCCCCACTGCAACCCCGGGTACCCCGGCAGCGGCCAGCCCCGGCACAGCAATAACTGGTCGTCGCTGGCCTGCCCTTGATCGCCGGCCTGTCGCGGGCGAATCAGCTCCACCCGGTGCCCGCGGGCGCGCAAGCCCTCATAGAGGCGGCCGAGGGTGTTGGCTACGCCATTGATTTCCGGCGCAAAGGTTTCGGTAACGAGGGTAACGTGCAGGTGTGTGGTCATGACCCCAGTGTCGACCGGGGCCGTTTCGTCATTGTGACGCCGGTATGATGGATTTGTGACCGGCTCAGCCCTGACGCGCCAACGCTGTCTCGGCGCCTTGTTCGCGGACCCAGAATAACGTCGCTCCGGCCACCGCCGCTGGCATCATCAGAATGTTCACGAAGGGAATCAGCAACACCAGGTACACGCTGCCGCCAAAGCCCAAGCTCTGCCAGCGTTTTTCCCGCAGCCAGGCGAGCATTTCGTTCCAGCCCAGCTTGTGGTTGTCCGCCGGGTAGTCGATGTACTGGATCGCCATCATCCAGATGCCGAACAGCAACCACAGCGGTGCGGCCACGATATTGATCACCGGGATGAACGACAGCACGAACAGGCCCAGGGCACGCGGCAGGAAATAGCCGAGCTTGCGCGCTTCCCGGGCCAGGGTCCGGGGGATCATGGCGATCAGTTCGCCCCAACTGAACGCCGGGAAATCATCCGTGCCGCGCACCACCACTTCGACTTTCTCGGCGAGGAAGCCGTTGAACGGCGCTGCGATGATATTGGCGAGCATGGTGAAGGTGAAAAACACCATCAGCACCACAAGGGCGACGAACAGGGGCCAGAGGATGTAGCTGAGGAAGCCTAGCCAATCCGGCAGCGACGGCATCAACGTATCGACCCACAGGCTGAACTGATGGCCAGCCAGGTAGATCAACCCGACGAACAGCACCAGGTTGATCACAAGGGGCAGCAACACAAACAGCCGCAGGCCGGGGCTTAATACCAGTTTGAGACCCTCTCGCAAGTATTGCGGGCCGGACAGGACAGGGGCGGGCATAAGTGGCTCCGAGAATAGGTGGTCGCGCCGACCTTACCGGCTTTGCTCGATGCGGGAAAGCTGCGACACGGGGTGTAACAAAGGTTTAAGGTTCGTCGCTATCGCTAAGGCAGCGGCGGATAGAGCTCACCTATGAGCTGGATTGTTAAACCGTATTTCCTTAATCTTCGCTCCCTCGATACGCTGCACCCATTCTTTTTCAGGACTGTCGAACCCAAGCCTTCCCCAAGTGCGTCAACGGTCCTTTTTTATTCGCGCCGCTCACCCGGCGTTCCGGCCCGCAAGGTCCGGTCAACAGGAGCAGGTCATGTCTGAAGTCCGTCATTCGCGAGTGATTATTCTCGGTTCCGGCCCTGCCGGTTACAGCGCTGCGGTTTATGCAGCCCGTGCCAACCTCAAGCCACTGCTGATCACCGGCATGCAGGCCGGCGGTCAATTGACCACCACCACTGAAGTCGACAACTGGCCGGGCGACGTCCACGGCCTGACCGGCCCGGCCTTGATGGAGCGCATGAAGGAACACGCCGAGCGCTTCGAGACCGAGATCGTCTTCGACCACATCAATGCCGTGGATTTCGCCGCCAAGCCGTACACCCTGACCGGCGACAGCGCGACCTACACCTGCGATGCCCTGATCATTGCCACCGGCGCCAGCGCTCGTTACCTGGGCCTGCCGTCGGAAGAAACCTTCATGGGCAAAGGCGTCTCGGCCTGCGCCACCTGCGACGGTTTCTTCTACCGCAACAAGCCAGTGGCGGTGGTCGGTGGTGGTAACACCGCGGTCGAAGAGGCGCTGTACCTGGCCAATATCGCCAGTACCGTTACCCTGATCCACCGTCGCGAAACCTTCCGCGCCGAGAAGATCCTGATCGACAAACTCAACGCCCGCGTCGCTGAAGGCAAGATCATCCTCAAGCTCAACGCCACCCTGGACGAAGTACTGGGCGACAACATGGGCGTGACCGGTGCTCGCCTGAAGAACAACGACGGCAGCTTTGACGAGATCAAGGTTGACGGTGTATTCATCGCCATCGGCCACACCCCGAACACTTCGTTGTTCGAAGGTCAGTTGGAGCTCAAGGACGGCTACCTGGTGGTCAAGGGCGGCCGTGACGGCAACGCCACCGCCACCAGCGTCGAAGGTATCTTCGCGGCCGGCGACGTGGCCGACCACGTCTATCGCCAGGCGATCACCTCGGCCGGCGCCGGTTGCATGGCGGCCCTGGACACCGAGCGTTACCTGGATGGTTTGCAGAACGCTTCGTTCTGATTTCATCGGGCATAAAAAAACCGGCTTCGGCCGGTTTTTTGTTGCCTGGACGCCTGTCGGTGACCCCTTGTGGGAGCGAGCTTGCTCGCGATGACGGTGTATCAGTCAACATCGATGCCAGCTGACCTGACGCCATCGCGAGCAAGCTCGCTCCCACAGGAGACTGTGCAGTGAGAAGGACGGTGATCAGGCCAGCTTCGCCAGGCACGCTTCCAGGATATCCAACCCCTCTTCCAGCACCGCCGGCTCGGTCGTCAACGGCGCCAGCAGGCGGATGATGTGCCGTGATTTCCCGCTGGGCATCAGCAGCAAACCGGATTCCCGCGCCGAGGCCAGCAGTTGCGTCAGTTGCGCCGGGGCCGGAGTGCCGCTGGCGTGGGCCAGTTCGATCCCGCGCATGGCGCCGACACCGGTCAGGCGGCCCAGGTAAGGGCTCAGTCCGCGACGGCGCCAGGATTCGTAGCGGCTGACGATCGCCTCTTCCTGTTGTACGCCCCACGCATGGAGGTTGGTGTCGGTCATTTCATCCAGCGTTGCCAGGGCGGCGGCGCAGGCGAGGGGGTTGCCGGAATAGGTGCCGCCAAGGCCACCCTTGGGCAGATTGTCCATCAGCGACTTGCGTCCCACCACCGCGCCCAACGGGACGCCCCCGGCGATGCTCTTGCCCAGCAGGATCAGGTCGGGCTCGATGCCCAGTCGCGAAAATGCAAAGCGCTGGCCGGTGCGACCGAAACCGGACTGGATCTCATCGATGATCAGCACGATGCCCTTGTCGTCGCAGAACTGTCGCAGCGCCTGGGCGAAACTCACATCCATCGCCAGGAAACCGGCTTCCCCCTGCACCGGCTCGACGATAAAGCAGGCCACGTCGTTCACATCGATCTCGACGCTGAACAACCTGTCCATGGCTTTCAAGGCCTCGGCGCACGTCACGCCGTTGTCCTGGCTAGGGTAGGGCAGGTGGTAGACCGGGCCGGGCAGTACGCCGACTTTTTGCTTGTAGGGCGCGACCTTGCCGTTGAGATTGAGCGTGGCCAGGGTTCGACCATGGAAGCCGCCATCAAAGGCGATAACGGCAGTGCGACCCGTGGCGCCGCGCACAATCTTGAGCGCATTTTCCGCCGCTTCGGCACCGCTGTTGGTGAGCATGCCGCTCACCGGGTAATCCACAGGGATAAACGCCGTTAGGCGCTCCATCAGATTGAGATAAGGCGTGTGAGGGATGGCATTGAATGCGTAGTGGGTGAGCCGGGTGGCTTGGTCGCGGATGGCCTCGACGATGCGTGGATGACAATGGCCGAGGTTCAACACACCGATGCCCCCGACAAAGTCGATGTAGCGCTTGCCGTCGGTGTCCCAGACCTCGGCATTTTTTCCATGGCTGAGGCTGATAGGGTGAACGAAGGAAATCGATTGGCTGATGGTTTCGCGGCTCATGGGTGACGGCTCGGACGAAGAAAAAGATTCCCTTTATCTAAGCCGCGAGCAGCAGCGCCCGGCAAACGAAATAAAGTTGCCGGGTCAATCATAAAAGTCGGGATGTGGTGAAGTGCCGCGTAGGAGCTGCCGAGCGAAGCGAGGCTGCGATCTTTCCAAGGACGCTTGAATCCCAAGCGAAAGATCAAAAAGATCAAAAAGATCAAAAGATCAAAAGACCGCAGGCTTCGCCAGCTCCTACAGGGCCTAGCGGGAGTAAGCTTCCTCGGCAGGTGGATCAGCGGCGTTGCAGTGGCTGGGCTTCGAACTTCACGCCGGCCAAGCCATGGGCCATCAACGCGCGGATATTGCCGTGATCATTGCCTTCTGGCGTGGCCAGC
>NZ_JAOSHO010000291.1 GCF_025917275.1 Pseudomonas agronomica
GCCGAGCGCTCAGTCGTCCAGCGCCTTCACCGACTTGGGCGACAACCGCAGGCTGCGAAGGCTGCGCTTCACGCTCTTGAGGTGGTTGACCAGGCTCGGGCCACGCGCCATGGCGACGCCCATCGCCAGGACATCGATCACCACCAGGTGGGCGATGCGCGAGGTCAGCGGCGTGTAGATCTCGGTGTCTTCATGCACGTCGATGGCCAGGTTTACCGTGGAAAGCTCTGCCAGTGGCGTCTGGCTCGGGCACAAGGTAATCAGCGAGGCGCCGCTTTCACGCACCAGGTTGGCGGTGATCAGCAGGTCCTTGGAACGTCCAGACTGGGAAATGCAGATTGCCACATCGGTTGGCTTCAGCGTGACGGCCGACATGGCCTGCATGTGCGGGTCGGAATAGGCCGCTGCCGTGAGCAGCAATCGGAAGAACTTGTGCTGGGCATCGGCCGCCACCGCACCCGAGGCACCGAAGCCATAGAACTCGACGCGCTGGGCCTGGGACATGGCCGTGACGGCTTTCTGCAACGCCACCGGGTCGAGCTTCTCGCGAACCTCCATCAGCGTGTGCAGGGTGGTATCGAAGATTTTCAGGCTGTAGTCAGCGACCGAATCATCTTCATGAATCGCGAACTGACCAAAGCTCGCACCGGCCGCGAGGCTTTGCGCCAACTTGAGTTTCAGGTCCTGGAAACCCGAGCAACCAATGGCCCGGCAAAAACGCACGATGGTCGGTTCGCTGATGCCAACGCTGTGGGCAAGATCGGCCATGGAACTGTGCATCACGGCCGCAGGATCAAGCAGTACGTGATCGGCGACTTTCAACTCCGACTTGCGCAGCAGGTGGCGTGACTGGGCGATGTGTTGCAACAGGTTCAAAGGGCTGGACTCTTGTTATGGGCAGGTGCCGGGATGTAGCAAGCTTGTAGTTATACTACAAGAATTGTCTTTATGCCTGCCCAATACGTAACTGATTTAGCCCTGCCAACCCTTGTTTTGGCGGGGAGCGCTTCATGTAGCCGTGGCAGCGAGGGAGCAGGGACACGTTTGAAAAATTCCTCAATCCAAGCGGCGTGTGCCCCTATTCTTGCGCCCCTAACAAGCGGGCCAGGCCTTCAGCGCCAACCGGCCGACTGATGAGATACCCTTGGACCTCGTCGCATTGTTCGTTTTTCAGGAAGTCGAGCTGCCCTTGCCGCTCCACGCCCTCAGCCACTACCTTGAGTGAAAGCCCATGGGCCATCGCAATGATCGCCCGGGTAATGGCCGCATCCTCGCCGCCCTCCTCCAGGCCGCGAATGAAGGCCTGATCGATTTTCACGTAGTCCACCGGAATTCGCTTGAGGTAGCTCAGGGAAGAATAGCCAGTGCCAAAATCATCGATGGCCAGCTTGACCCCCAGGTCCCGAAGCTGTTGGAACGTGGCGATGATGTGCTCAACGCTGTCGAGCAACTGACTCTCGGTCAATTCCAGCTCCAGGTACTGAGGGGCCAGACCCGTTTCCTCCAATACCTGCCGTACCTGGCTGACCAACTTGCCTTGGCGCAACTGATGCACCGACAAGTTGACCGACACCCTGATCGGCGCGAGTCCCTGGCGCTGCCACTCACACGCCTGCCAACACGCCTGTCGCAGCACAAACTCGCCAATCGGCCCGATCAGTCCGGTTTCCTCGGCCAAACCGATGAAGTCCGCCGGAGGAACCTGGCCCATGCTTGGATGATTCCAGCGTACCAACGCCTCTGCGGCGTTCAGGCGACCGGTCTTCAGGCACAACTTGGGTTGATAAAAGACATTCAGCTGTTGCTCTTCGAGTGCCTTGCGCAACTGGTTTTCCAGTTGCAGGCGCTCCAGCGTGCTGGCCTGAAGGCTATCGGTATAAAACTGGAAATTATTTCCTCCCAAGTGCTTGGCGTGTTGCATGGCCATATTGGCCTGGCTGACCAGTGTTGAAATTTCCCGCGTGTTATCGGGCAACAGGCTGATGCCAATGGACGCACTGACCACCAGTTCGTGGCCATCGATGGTCACCGGCACGCGGAGCTTGGTGGCCAGCCGAGTCGCAACGCGCGCCAGGCTCGAAAGATTGCCGTAGGCGTCGAACAGCACCGCGAACTCATCTCCGGACAGCCGTGCGATGGTATCGGCCTCCGGCAGCGCATTGATCAGGCGCCGAGCCATCTTCTGGAGTAGCTGGTCGGCGATGTCATGACCGAGACTGTCATTGAGCAGCTTGAAACGATCCAGGTTGATATGCAGCAGCGCCAGGCTCCGCCGCCCACCCTGGCGCACCCGCTGATGAGCTTCATGCAGGCGCTCGCGGAACAGCGAGCGGTTCGCCAACCCGGTCAGTTCGTCGTAATGCGTGAGATAGCGCATCCGCTCCTCGGACTCGCGTCGTGCCGAGAGATCCGCAAAGAAGCCAACGATGTGGCTGACATTCCCCCGCTGGTCGCGGACCACGTTCAGTTGCAGCCACTGTGGATAAAGTTCGCCGTTGGCGCGAGCCTCCACCAGCTCACCTTGCCAGGTGCCGTGTTGCTTGAGGGCTTGGCGGATGATCGGATAGTGCCGGCGCGCATCGCGGCTGCAGGGCAGGTCGACCACATTGCGTCCGAGCATGTCCGCGGTATCGAAACCGGTCACTCGGGTGAACGCCTGGTTGGCGGCGAGCAACGCGTAGTTAGGGTCGAAGATCACGATGCCTTCACTCGCGGCCTCGAACACCGTGGCCGCCAGTTGGCGCTGCTGCTCCAGCTCTTTGGTGGCGCTGATGTTGCGCCGGGTGCCGACCATGCGCAGTACCCGTCCACTTGCACTGCGCTCCACCGCTCGGCCACGGTCTTCGATCCAGACCCAGTGACCGTCGCCATGACGAACACGGTATTCGATCTGGTAATCCTCGCTACGGCCCTTCAGATGCTCGATAAGCGCACGCTTGAGCGCTGGCAGATCCTGGGGATGCAAGCGCGGGGTCAGATGGCCGAGCATGGCCGTGACGTATTCGGGCTCCAGGCCGAACAGTTCCTTGAGTTGGGTGTGATGGACTTCGTCGGTCTGCAGGTTCCAGTCCCAGAGCCCCAGTTCGCTGGCTTTCAGGGCCAGGGCCAGTCGCGCCTCGCTTTTGCTCAGGGCTTGGCTGGCGACCTCCAGCTCCAGGCTGCGCTGTGCCACGCGCTCCTCCAGGCCAACCTGGGCCGCACGCAGCCGGGCTTCGGCAGAACGACGCTGTTCGACCTCCCGGGCCAAGGCTTCGTTAAGCTGCGCGCCACGGGCTTGCGCCTGCTGCAAATGCTCGATCAGGGCCTGATTCTGGAACCGTCGCAACATACCGTTGTGTATCAGCCGGTTGACCTGCCATGCCACCACGCTGAGGAAAACCAGCACGACCAGCCCGAGCCAGCCCCAACCGTGCTGCTGCTCATCGCCGCCCAAGAAAAGATAACCGATTGCCGGCAACAGGCAGGGCAAGGTGAATGACAGATACGCCGAAAGACTTACGGCGTAGGCAACACTGGCGGACAGCGTCGCTGCGCCGATCAGGCCGAACACCCAAGCTTGCTGTTGGAAGCTGTCGGCCGGAACCAGCGCAATGCCGGCCCCAGCCAGCGTCAGGCCGGTCATGGCCGAGCCCAATAAAAACATGCGCAACCAGATCGGGTGCGCCTGGCGGCTTGGCATCGCCGAATCGAACGCTGCCACCTGGATCACCCGCAGCGCAACCAGTGACAACAACCAGACCAGCCAGACGCTGACCAGGAAATAGCGCGATGGCTGCCACAACAGTGCGGCACAGACCAGACCGTTGATCAGCATGAACAGCGTGGGCAGCAGTGAGCCCTGATATAGCAGCCTTGTGCGTTCGACCGCCATTTCCGTGGCGTACTGCTTGTAAATGACCCGCGGCTCAACACAAGGGCCAGCCAGATCGGAATTGAAGGTCATAGTCGATGTTCTTGTTCTTATTCAGGGGCGCATGGTGCACCCGAAACGAGAACCGAGCATACACAAGCCAAAGGCCATCCCACACTGCTCTCGCGCATAAAAATACTGAAAAAAACTGGCCATTCCTCTGGGCGCTGGTGTCGTCAGGCAAGCGCCACCCGTGCCGGGGAGGCTGACCAACCGGTCGTCACCAAGCGGTGTTTTGTCGGTTGATGCAAAGCTCGGTTTGCCCGGGGTGGCGCCGCACCCTAGAATGCGCCGATGCGCGATGATCTCTCCCTTCTGCTGAACTCCCTAAACGATGCCCAACGCCAGGCAGTCGCTGCCTCCGTGGGCCGTCAATTGGTCCTGGCCGGTGCCGGCTCCGGCAAGACCCGAGTGCTGGTGCACCGTATCGCCTGGTTGATCCAGGTCGAGAACGCCTCGCCCCATTCGATCCTGTCGGTCACCTTTACCAACAAGGCGGCGGCCGAGATGCGTCATCGCATCGAACAGCTGATGGGCATCAATCCGGCCGGCATGTGGGTCGGTACGTTCCACGGCCTGGCGCATCGCCTGCTGCGAGCCCACTGGCAGGAAGCGGGCTTGAGCCAGACTTTCCAGATCCTGGACAGCGATGACCAGCAGCGCCTGGTCAAGCGGGTCATCCGCGAACTGGGCCTGGATGAACAACGGTGGCCGGCCCGCCAGGCCCAATGGTTCATCAACGGCCAGAAAGACGAAGGCCTGCGCCCACAACATATCCAGGCCAGCGGCGACCTTTTCCTGGCAACCATGCGCAGCATCTATGAAGCCTACGAAGCGGCGTGCCAGCGTGCCGGCGTCATCGACTTTTCCGAACTGCTGCTACGGGCCCTGGATCTATGGCGTGACCACCCGGGGCTGCTGGCCCATTACCAGAAGCGCTTCCGGCATGTCCTGGTGGACGAATTCCAGGACACCAACGCCGTTCAATATGCGTGGTTGCGCCTGCTTGCCAAGGGCGGCGACAGCCTGATGGTGGTGGGCGACGACGACCAGTCGATCTATGGCTGGCGTGGCGCGAAGATCGAGAATATCCACCAGTACTCGGCGGACTTTCCCGATGCCGAGGTCATTCGCCTGGAACAGAACTACCGCTCCACCGCCGGCATCCTCAAGGCCGCCAACGCCCTGATTGCCAACAATACCGGGCGCCTGGGCAAGGAGCTGTGGACCGACGGCAGCGAAGGCGAGGCGATCAATCTCTACGCCGCCTTCAACGAACACGATGAGGCCCGCTATGTCGTGGAGACCATCGAAAGCGCGTTGAAGACCGGCCTGGCCCGCAGCGACATCGCCATCCTGTATCGCTCCAACGCCCAGTCACGCGTGCTTGAAGAGGCCTTGCTGCGCGAACGGATTCCTTACCGGATCTATGGCGGCCAGCGCTTCTTCGAGCGCGCCGAAATCAAGAACGCCATGGCCTACCTGCGCCTGATCGAAGGCCGTGGCAACGACGCGGCCCTGGAGCGGGTGATCAACGTGCCGACGCGGGGCATCGGCGAGAAAACCGTCGAGGCGATTCGCGAGCATGCCCGCCACAGCCATGTGTCGATGTGGGAATCCATGCGCCTGCTCGTCGACAACAAGGGCGTCACCGGTCGCGCCGCCGGGGCGCTGAAGGCCTTCATGGACTTGATAGAAGACCTGGCCGCCAAATGCTCAGAAATGCCACTGCACCTGATGACCCAGACGGTCATCGAGCAATCCGGCCTGATTGCCTATCACGAAGCGGAAAAAGGCGAGAAAGGCCAGGCCCGGGTGGAAAACCTCGAGGAACTGGTCAGCGCCGCGCGCAACTTCGAAACGACGGAAGAAGACGAAGACCTGTCCCCCTTGTCGGCTTTCCTGGGCCATGCCTCCCTGGAGGCTGGCGACACCCAGGCCGACGAGCATGAAGACAGCATCCAACTGATGACCCTGCACAGCGCCAAGGGCCTGGAATTTCCCTATGTATTCCTGGTGGGCATGGAGGAAGGACTGTTTCCGCACAAGATGAGCCTGGAAGAGCCCGGACGTCTTGAAGAGGAGCGGCGCCTCGCCTACGTCGGTATCACCCGCGCCATGCAGAACCTGGTGATGACCTACGCGGAAACCCGACGCTTATATGGCAGCGAGACCTACAACAAGGTGTCGCGCTTCGTACGCGAAGTACCGAAAGGTCTCATTCAGGAAGTCCGTCTTTCCAACAGCGTCAGCCGTCCGTTCGGCGGCAGCCAGCAACAAGGCAGCAGCCTGTTCGGTGGCAGCGATATCCCGGAAACCGGCTTCAGCCTTGGCCAGGCGGTGCGGCATTCGGTGTTCGGCGACGGTGTGATCCTCAATTTCGAAGGCGCCGGTGCCCAGGCTCGAGTCCAGGTCAACTTCAGCGAAGGCAGCAAATGGCTGATGCTGGGGTATGCCAAGCTCGAGGCGATCTAAAAAATCTCTGCAGTCCCTTGTGGGAGCGAGCTTGCTCG
>NZ_JAOSHO010000292.1 GCF_025917275.1 Pseudomonas agronomica
CTGATGGTGAACGCGAACTGGTACCGCGCCAGCATCAACGCCGGATCCACCGTTTCCATGGGCAGGCCCCGCTCAAGCGCCGCTGGGTTTGCCGGAAAACTGGCTGATCGGCTTATCGACCGGCCTTTTCATGCCCTCGCCCAGCGCTTTCAAGCCTTCCACGAGCGGCATGATCGCGCGCCAAAGCGATTCGTCATGCAACAGCCGGTAGGAGCCCCTCACGCCTGGCGCGACGTCGTCATTCTCTGGCGCCGCCCATTGACTGACCGCAGCGCTCGCATCCTTCAGGGCGAAGACCAGCCGGTAGAACTCGTCGGGCGGGACGCGGGACAGTGCCATCGCCAGGATCGACAGGTTCTGAATGACGTTGAGCGTGCCGTCCTTGTTCAGCCCATCAACCAGCACTTTGGTAATCGCCGTGTTGGCACAGACCAAGTCATTGGCCATGCGCAGCACGCCGTGTTCATGGAGACTCTGGACCAGACGATCGAGCTCGTCCTTCGCGTCAGGCTCGGTCTTGCTCGGTTTGACGTGGTAATCAATAGGCTCAGCCATCAAAACCTCTCCGGATGGGGCGCCGGTGCGTCGATCGGCGCGTAGTCGTCTCTGGCCCACTTCACCGCCACAGCCACGCCATCGTTGGGCGTCCGGTGGCCGTTTCGGAAATTGCTCCGTGGCAGTGCCGACGGCTGGGGAGGATCCCTCAGCACCGTCATCTTCACAGCGGTTTCCTTGTAGGCCGGCGTATTGACGTCTGGATCATGATGTTCCCCGGTGAGTTCATTAATGCCGGGCTTGCCCTGGTGAATCGGCATAAACAGCACCTTCCCGCGCACTCGGTCGGTGATGACCACCGGCACCGTGACCGAGCCACGGCGAGAGGTGATCCGCACCCGGGTGCCCTCCTCGATGCTGCGCTCGGCGGCAAGCTCGGGACTGATTTCGACGTACCACTGCGGGGACAACGAATCGATGCGGTCGCCACGTCCCGTCTGGTTGTTGCCCTGGAAATGCTCCAGCATGCGGCCATTGTCCAGCATCAGGTCGAATTCGCTGTCGGGCGCTTCTGCCGGCGGCTTCCACTCAAGCGGGTACAGCACGGCTTGGCCGTCGTCGGTGTGGAACCGGTCGGTATAGAGCAACGGCGTATCGGTGCCGTCCGGTTTCACCGGCCAGAGCAGGGATTTCCAACCGTCCAGGCGCTCGTAGCTGGCGCCGGCGAACAACGTGGAAATGCCGGCCACCTCCGCAAAGATCTGCGAAGGATGTTCGTACCCCCAGTCATGTCCCATTCGCTTGGCCAGGTCGGTGAGGATGCGCCAGTCCGGCAGGCTGTTGCCCAGCGGCGGGAACACCTCATGAAAACGCTGGATCCGCCGCTCGGTGTTGACGAAGGTGCCGTCCTTTTCAACGCTCGGGCAACCTGGCAGCACGACGTCGGCGAACTGCGCGGTGCGGCTGAAGAAGATGTCCTGCACGACCATGAAATCGAGTTTCTTGAAGGCTTCATGGACGTTTTCAGTGTCGGCGTCGGAAAACGCCGTCTCTTCACCGATCACATACATGGCCTTCACCTTCTGCTCGGCGGCATGCTGGACCATCAGGAAGTTGTCTTCACCGACCTTGTTGGACAGGCGTTCGGGCGCCACGCCCCAGGCCTTCGCCCACTTGGCTCGAACCGCCTCGTCAGTGACTTTTTCATAACCGGGGTAAACGTTTTTCAAGCACCCAAAATCGCTGGCCCCTTGGACGTTGTTGTGGCCGCGCATCGGATAACCGCCGGTGCCGGGGCGGCCATAGTTGCCGCTGACCAACAGGAGATTGGACAGTGCGGTGCTGGTGTCGGCCCCATGGCTGTGCTGGGTGATGCCCATCGCCCAAAGAAGGCAGACCCGTTTGGCCCCGCCGATCATGTTCGCGGCGCTGACCAGATCCGCCTCCGACAACCCGGTGACCTGCGAAGCGAACGGCAGGGTGAAAGGCTCCAGCGAGCGTCGGTACTCGTCCACCTGGTTCACACGTTCGTCCAGGAACGCCGTGTCCGCCATGCCATGGTCGAACAGGTAGCGCGACATGGCGCTGGCCCAGACGATGTCCGTGCTCGATCGGATCTGCAGGAACAGATCGGCGCGCTCCGCCATTTCATGTTTGCGTGGATCGACCACCAGCAGCTTCTGCCCACGATGCTTGCGCGCGGCCTTGATTTTCGAAGCAATGACCGGGTGGTTCTCCGCCAGGTTGCTGCCCACCAGGACAATCAGGTCCGCCTGCTCGAGGTCAGCGATCGTACCGGCGTCGCCGCCGTAACCGACCGTGCGGAAAAGCCCTTGTGTCGCCGGGTTCTGGCAGTACCGCGAAGAGTTGTCGACGCTGTTGGTGCCGATGATCAGGCGAGCGATTTTCTGCGTCAGGTACGCTTCTTCATTGCTGGCCTTGCTGGAGCCAATGAAGCCGATGGCATCGGCGCCGTGCTCACGTTTTATGGCCAGGAGACGGCCCGCGACCAAGGTCAGTGCCTCATCCCAGCTCGCTTCACGGAACTGACCGTTCTCGCGGATCAGCGGCGTCGTCAGGCGCTTTTCGCTATTCACGAAATCCCAGGCGAACTTGCCTTTGATACAGGTCGAGATGCCGTTCGCCGGTGCGTCCACCACAGGCTGCACCTTGAGCAGCG
The DNA here is from genome assembly GCF_025917275.1 of Pseudomonas agronomica. Classification (GTDB taxonomy): domain Bacteria; phylum Pseudomonadota; class Gammaproteobacteria; order Pseudomonadales; family Pseudomonadaceae; genus Aquipseudomonas; species Aquipseudomonas agronomica. The sequence continues at coordinate 2,675 of NZ_JAOSHO010000292.1, forward strand.
TGCGGTCACGGGTCCACATTTCGAAGGAGCAGCCCACGCCGCAATAGGTGCACACGGTTTTGGTGCGTTTGATTTCGGGCTGCCGCCAGTGCATGTCCATGACGGAGATGGCGGTAATGGGCGGCGCACCGATTGTGTTTTCAATCGTCTTCACCGCGTCGATGAGCGGCCGCTTGATGTCCTCGGGCATCGAGGTCAGCGGTCCGGCATCCGGCTGCATGGTTTTTTCCAGCAATGCGTTGCAGGGACACACTGTGACGCAATGACCGCAGCTGACACAACTGGAACCTTCGATTTCGGTTCCGCCATCCCACAACACGCGCGGATGGTCCATGGTGAAATCGATGCTCAACGTTTCGTTGACCTCGACGTTCTGGCACGCCTCCACGCAACGCCCACACAAGATGCATTGATCAGGGTCGTAGGTATAAAAAGGGTTCGAGTGGTCCTTGCTGTAGGGCTTGCGCTGGTATTTGTAGCGCTGGATCACGGGGTTCATGTCGGCGACGGTATTGTGCAGCGTGCAATCGCCAGTGTTGTGCTCGCAGACCGTGCAATACAGCTCGTGCTTGGCAAGAATCCGGTCCATGCCTTCTTCCTGCGCCGCCTTCACGCGAGGCGTTTCGCTGGTAAGCGTCATGCCGTCGGCGGAACGCAGCGTGCAGCCGCGGACCAACTCGCCATCATGTTCGATCCAGCAGACGTCGCAGGTCTGGATCGGCCCGAGGGCGCGGTGATAGCAGACGTGAGGCAGGTCGATGCCCTGCTCTGCCAGGAAATCGATCAGCGGCTGGTCTGCTTTACCCCTCAAGGTCCGACCGTTGTACTCGATGCTGCACTGGTTGTTGACGCTCATGGAAACTCGCCCCCGTTGGCCGACCGACCGCCGTGACAGCGGCCCAACGAAACGTGAGGGCCGAATGTCTGGACGGAAATGTTCAGTTACAGAGTCGATATCCCGGCGCTGAAAATGTTCATTAATTTTGCTTGCGTATCATCGGAGCCGTCAGAGCTTGTGGCATCCCAATGCCAGGTAACGCTGCGGCGCCGATTCCCGCAGGCGAGTCGCCAGGAACACGCCCACCAGCAAGGCAGCCGGGATGATGGCGCAAAGACTGTAGGACAGCGCTTTGCTGGCACCCGTCAGCACATCGAAGTGCACCACGGCGATCACCAGCACCGCCAACAACACCAGGCATGAAAAACCGGGAAAGAGGCCTCCTCGCCAGAGCCCCAACTTGAGCTCCGGATGACGCTGGGAGAAAACCACGACCGCGGCGGAGGTGAGCGCCATCAAAAGGATCACGCACAGCGTCGCCAGGTTGGACAGCCAGGCGAACAGTTGCAGGATCGGATCGGCATCCATCGCGGCGAAAACCAGCACGACCACGGCGGAGATCAAGCTCTGCAACGCCGAGCCCATGTGGGGGCTCTGGTGGATACGGTGGGTCGTGCCCAACCGGCTCGGCAGCAACCCATCGCGGCCAATGGCGAAGAAATAACGGGCTGCCGCGTTATGAAAGGCGAGCAATCCGGCATAGATACTGACCATGAACAGCACACGGATGATCTGGGTCAGCGCGGGACCGACGAAATGGTCGGACATGCCATAGATAAACGTCGTCGGGTCCTGCAAGGCCTGTAGCGTGGCGACAATCTTGTCCGCGCCTACGCCCACCACCATCGACCAGACCGACAGCGCGTAGAAGCCGCCGATCAGCAACACCGAGCAGTAGGTGGCAATCGGAATGGTTCGCTGGGGATTCTTCGCCTCCTCGCCGTAGATGGTGGTGGCTTCGAAACCAATGAACGCCGCGAAGCAGAACAACAAGCCAATGGACGGTGTGCCACTGAACACATGGCTGCGATCGAATGCATCCAGGTTGATGCCGCTATCGCCCCCGGACTTCAGGATGGCGAAATCCAGGACCAGGATCGCCAGGTATTCAGCAATCACGATGACTGACAGCACCCGGGCAGAGAGGTCGATCTTGCGGTACCCGAGGATCGCGACGCTGGCCATGGCCATCAGCGAGTACACCCACCAGGGCAACAGCAGGCCAAACGCATTTTGCATCGTGCCGCTGACGACACCGCCGAACATGCCATACAACCCGACCTGGAGGATGTTGTAGGCAAACATCGCCAGCACCCCCGCCGCACCACCGGCCATTCCGCCCAGGCCCACGGAGGTAAAGGCATAGAAACCGCCCGCGTGGGTGAGATGCCGGGCCAGGGTGGTGTAGCCCACCGAAAACGCCAGCAACACGAGCAAGGCCAGGATCAGCAGTGCCGGAGTACCCGCGCCGTTGCCGAGCATGATGCCGATGGGAAAGCCGCCGGCAATGACGCTCAACGGGCTCGCCGCCGAGACCACGAAAAAGATGATGAAGCCGACACCCAGGGCGCCACGCTTGAGCTCGGTGGAGCTGTTGACCGGGAGAGGTACGCTCATGTTTTGTTGACCTTATGGGATGAGGTATTCGCTGCAGGATCGGCGCGGGCCACGGCGGGATCGCATTATCGTGGGTGTCGCACGCCGGATTCGATCCTATGCCTCTCCCTCGATGCCTCACTAACCCAAATCGGCACGCGCGTAATCGGCAATGGCGGCGCGGGCGGTATGGGATGGCAACTCTGCGAACAGGGCCTGGTACTCGGCCGCAAAATGACTCAGGTGAAAGAAGCCCCACTGGGCGGCGACATCGCCGATCGATAAATGGGACGCCCGGGTCGACATCAGCGTCCGGCGTACGCCATTGAGCCTGACAGAGCGCAGGTAATTGATCGGCGTCGTCTCGGCTACCGCGCGAAAGCTGTTCTGCACGGTGCGCCGGCTTACCTGGAGACGCTGGCACAACTCATCGACGCTGGGCACGTTGTTCAGCTGCGCGGTCGCCAGGCGATGGCACTTTTCGACGATGTAACTGCGTGTGGAACTTGGCGTGCGCTGCTGTTTGTCGCAAGCGGGGTCGGTCATCAGTTGCAGCAACTCGCCGAGCATGGTCTGTTCCAGCTGCAATTCCCGGTCCTGGGCAACGTCATCTTCTTCGCTCAGCAGCGCCTGGGAAAATGCCGCCAGCATTCGACGGCGAGCACCTGCGTAGCGCTGGGTCGACACCCTGATCACCGGTTGCCGCAGCAACTGGCTGATGTCCTTGGCCGACTCGGTGTGTGCCAACGCTTGTTCGAACAGTTCACGCTCGAAGGTGATGGCCAGCAGCTCCATGCCCATCGGCATGTGGAACATGAACTCCTCGCCCCCGTGAAGAAAGAACAGGCTGCTGTCATCCACTTCCCGCCCCTGCATCCGGATCGAACCCGGGACCGTGATGGGCACGGCAAAACACATCTTGCCCCGTGGGGCCACGCCGTGCTGAACGACACGCTGGTTGATCTGCTCGCGAAAAACGTGGCAACGCGGCGTCGTCAACTGAATGAGCGAGCTCTCGGCCGAACCGGCGGTCAACTGGTTATAGTCCTGGCTCCATTCCTGGACGGTGGCGGCATGGACATGAATGTCATGGAACCGGCTGATGTTGAGATGCTTCATGATGACGAACGCCTCGGCCAATGTTCTTGTTGTTAGAGCGCCTTCCTGGCCGATATTCTCATAATGAGAGAATTCTGCAAATTTTGTTTGATCGATACAGCCTTCTCTGTGAATGCACCAAGACTGCTACCAACAGGTTCCTGTCGCAACCAATCCCTGTGGCGAGGGAGCTTGCT
>NZ_JAOSHO010000293.1 GCF_025917275.1 Pseudomonas agronomica
ACTGGTGCGCCTCGGGGAAGCCGTCCCTGGACAGGTCCGGGTCCATCCTGGCGAAGGCGCCATCCCAGATGGCGACGAAGTTGCCCCACAAGATCTTCGGAGCCAGGCCACCGGCGGCGGACAAGGTGCTGAACAGGGGCGCCAGGTGTCCGTGGACCCACCGCGACCAATAGTCTGCGCGACTGTCCGGGCCCAGGTCCGACACTCCCCTGTCCAGGCCTAACGCCAAAGGTTGCCCGTCCTCGTGCAACAGCACGGCACCCTCGCCCCAGAAATCGATGGCACGGCGACGGGTGAGCACACAGGCGAGCGTGGCTGGCAGGACGATGCTCATGTAGTTCATCGACCATTGCGACACCACCGCCGCGCTGTTCACCCCCGGATAACGCAGGGCGAACCGGGCCAACAACGGCTGGAGCACGGAGGGGTCGGCAAGCTGGTTCAATGGGATGGCTGGCTCGTTGCCAGATTCCTGGCGGATGACCCGTTGGATGGGCGGCCAGGCCTGGCGAAGCCATTCTGGAAATTCGATGACGGGGCTCCCGTGGCTTTCCCTAATTAATGCAAACGATTAGCATTGACGAATCCTATCCTCCCTCCCCTGCAAACTCAACGTTGCAAATGACCGGGCTGATCAAGACCACATGCAAACACTTCGCAATTTCTGGCGCCTCGCGCGGCCGTTCTGGGCCTCTGACGAGAAGTACCCGGCGCTGTTGCTACTGTTGGCCACCGTGCTGATGACCCTGTGCCTGGTGGGCGTCAACATCCTCACCAACTTCTGGAACCTGCACTTCTACAATGCCTTGCAGGCCTTGGATTACGCCGGGTTTGTGCTGGGTAGCGTGCAGTTCATCCTCCTGCAGGTCGGCACGGCCGCGTTCACCGTGGGCGCGTTCCATTTCCAGCAGAAGCTGACAATACGCTGGCGCCGTTGGACGACGCGCAACATGCTCGATCAATGGTTGGGTGGCCAGCGATACCAGAAATTGAAACTGACCGAGACCGAGGTCGATAACCCCGACCAGCGGATCGCCGAGGACGTAGATCTCTTCATCATCAAGTCGCTTAAATTGAGCCTCGGCTTGCTGACCTCGGTGGTGTCGCTGTTTTCCTTCCTGCATATCCTGTGGCAGGCCTCCCGCCTGGTCAGCGTGCCGTTCAATGGCGATTCGATGGTCGTCCCCGGGCTGCTGGTCTGGGTGGCACTGGTGTACGCGATCCTGGGCACCGGTTTTGCGTTCTGGCTGGGGCGCGCGCTGCCCGGGCTGAACTTCCTGCAACAGCGGCGCGAAGCAGACTTTCGCTTTTCGCTGATTCGCCTAAGGGAAAATGCTGACTCGGTGGCCCAGTACCAAGGCGAGGCGGTAGAGAAACAGCGCTTCAATCATCGCCTGGAGGCGGCGCTGGAAAATTTCTGGGCGCTGGTCAAGAAACAGAAACTGATCATGGGTTATTCAACCTTCTACCTGCGCAGCGCCACGGTGATCCCCATGTTCATCATGGCGCCCCAATTCTTTGCCGGGGCATTTCCCCTCGGCCGCCTGACGCAGATCAGCGCCGCATTCGGTGAAGTGCACGCGGCCATTGCTTACCTGGTGGGTGTGTTCCCGGAGCTGTCGGAATGGAAATCCGTCATTGACCGGTTGGTCGGTTTCCAGGAGCGCCTGGATAAGGTCGACGTCGAGTCCAAGGTCCAACTCGAACAGCAGCCCTCCGGGCTCGATGTGCGGAACCTGGATGTCTGGCTGCCAAACGGCCGGCAATTGTTCAAGTCTTTCAATCTGTCGCTCAAACCCGGTGACAGCCTGCTGGTCAGCGCGCCCTCGGGCTATGGCAAATCGACGCTGATCCGCGCGATCACCGGGCTATGGCACCACGCGAGCGGGTCCAGCCACTATGACCGGGAACGGGCCCTGACCTTGTCGCAAAAGCCTTACCTGCCGCTGGGCAGCCTGCGCGAGGCACTGTGGTATCCCCTCCCTCCTCGGGAACATGAGGACGTGGCCTTGCGCCTGGTCATGGAGCAGGTCGGCCTGCAGCATCTGGGCGATCAACTGGACGAAGAACGGGACTGGTCGCAGACCCTCAGCATCGGCGAACAGCAACGTTGCGCGTTCGTCCGGGCGCTTTTGGCGCGCCCGAGAGTGCTGTTCCTGGATGAAAGCAGCTCGGCGCTGGATTCGGCCAACGAGGCTCGCTGCTACCAGATTCTCAAGCAAACCCTGCCGGATACGATCCTGGTCAGCGTTGGCCATAACGCTTCGTTGGAAGGTTTCCATCGCCAAGTCCTCGAGCTGCAAAGCGGTGAGGAATGGGTACAGCGAAACGTCAAGCGCGCGGTATGACCAGCGAACAACCCTGCGTCAGCGACCGGCGCTGACGCAGGGTGTTGCAGCTTAGCCAATGACGCTCGCATAGACCGACCTGTCGACATTGCCACCGGAGAGAATCACGCCGACCTTCTTTCCTTCCATTCTTTCGCGCTCCTGGATAAGCGCCGCCAACGCCGCCGCGCCGGCCCCCTCGGCGAGGTTATGGGTATCGGTGTAGTAAATGCGCATGGCCTCGGCAATCGCTTGATCATCGACCGCCACGATCCGCGCCGCCCCCGCGCGGTACATCGCGAATGCTTCGGCGATGGGCCTGCGCACGGCCAGCCCGTCGGCAAAGGTGTTGGCCGAGTCCGTTTCGTGGATTTCCCCGGTTTCGAAGGATAACTTCGCCGCCATCGCCTCGGTGGACACCACACCCACGATTTCGGTCTGCAAACCCAGGGCATCGCGGGCGGCAATGACCGCGCAAATGCCCGAGCCACAGCCGATGGGCACGTAGACGGTGTCCAGGTCAGGCACGGCCTTGAACAGCTCAAACCCATAGGTGGCGACGCCCTTGACCAACTCGGTATGAAACGGCGGTACGAGATAGAGCCCCTGGGTCTTCGCCAGCCGCGCCGCCTCTTCCCGGGCCTCATCAAAATCACGGCCGTATTCGACCACCTCGCCGCCAAAGCCGCGCATGGCGTTGTTCTTCTCGATCGAGTTGCCCTCCGGCACCACGATCAACGCCCGCAGCCCCGACGCGCTGGCCGCCAGCGCCAGGCTCTGGCCGTGGTTGCCCCGGGTCGCGGTGACGATCCCGTTCACGTGGGGATGCTCGCGCTTGAGCCACTGCATGAAGGTGATGCCGCCGCGCACCTTGAACGCGCCCGTCGGGGTATGGTTTTCATGCTTGACCCACACCGTGCACCCCAGGCGCTCCGCCAGCAATGGCCAGGCGTACTGGGCGGTGGCGGGCATGACCTGGTAGACCTGGCGAGCCGCTTGTTCGATATCGTCGTGAGTCAGTCTGTACATAGTAGGCCTCCTGTGGTTTTGCCCAGTCTAGGCAGGGTCATCGAACCCAGGCTTTCAAAAAACCGACCTGACTTTTAGGCCGTCGCTTCACTATTATGGGCACCATGAGCCATCGAAACCGCCCGCAGCCACCGCGCCCGACTCAATCGACCCGTCGCATCGAGGCAGGCCCGTGGGCGATCGAATTGCTTCCCGGCAGCGCCTACGCGGCCCGATACGTCGCGACCCAGGCGGCGATCGGCTTTGCCTTCGACAGCCAGCGCGGCCAGCACGCCATCGGCAGTGATCGGGTACAGCCTTTCAATGCGATGCCCAACGGACTGGCGTTCGTCCCGGCCCAGTGTGACGTGTATTCAGAGTCGCCCCATGGCGGTGAATACCTGCGGGTGATGCGCACCGACGGCCATGTACTGCCAGGCCATGACGCTTTCAACAATCGCATCGACCCTCGCGCCATCGCCCTCGCGCAACGCATGCGTCGCGCGCTGCTGCACGGCTCGATCGACGATGACTGGGAAGCCTGGGCCGTCGCGCTGGCAGAACGCGCCACGTCGGGAAACGCCCTGCCCGCACGGCCCCAAGGCTCCATCACCGACAGCCGCATGCGCCTGCTGGACGAGTTCATCGATGCCGGCCTCGACCAACCGCTGGGCGTGCAGGTCATGGCCCAACTGCTGGGATTGTCCGAAGGTTATTTCATGCGGGCCTTCAAGGCCGCGACGGGCCAAAGCCCCCACGGCTACCTGATCGATCGGCGTCTGGCCAAGGCCCGGGCACTGATGCGTGACTCATCGGCGACGCTGGCGGAAATCGCCCACGCCTGCGGCTTCAGCTCCCAGGCGCACATGACGACGACGTTCAAGCAGCGCCTGGGGGCGAGTCCGGCGCAGTTGCGTTAGATGACGAGTGGAGTTGACGCCCTTGACTTAATGGTCCAGTTTTCAGTTATGCCTGATATTTCTAATCCATTCGTCAATGAGAGTGTCGTTGCTGCCTATGCATGATGTACGAAGCATCTCCCTCGCCATCAAGCTTCTTTGGACTGCCCGGTGCCGTTGATTCCCCTGGTTGTGTGCGACGACTCCACCATGGCGCGCAAGCAAGTGCTGCGCGCACTGCCACAAGACTGGCCGGTTGCGGTCACCGAAGCCGCCAACGGTCGCCAGGCCATGGATGCCATTCGCAAGGGCTTGGGGCACGTCGTGCTGCTCGACCTGACCATGCCGGAGATGGACGGTTACCAAGTGCTGAGCGCCTTGCGCGCCGAAGGGCTCAAAGCGCAAGTCATCGTGATTTCCGGGGACGTGCAGGATGAGGCTGTACGCCGTGTGCTCGAACTGGGCGCGCTGGCCTTCCTGAAAAAACCGTTCGATGAAAACCAACTGCGCCAGACGCTTACCCAGGTGGGATTGCTGACCCACCCCGGCCAGGTGCCGCCGCAGAATCGTCCGGCAACGACCACCGCCATCAGCTTCCAGGATGCGTTTCGCGAAACCGTCAACGTTGCCATCGGCCAGGCCGCAGCCCTGATCGCCAAGGTGCTAGGGGTCTTCGTGCAGTTGCCCGTGCCGAACGTGAACATCCTCGAAGTCGGCGAGCTGCACATGGCGCTGAATGACGTCGGCAGCTCCCAGCAACTCACGGCCATTTGCCAGGGATTCATCGGCAGCGGCATCGCTGGCGAAGCCCTGCTGATCTTCCACGATTCGGAGATTGCCGATATCGCGCAACTGATGCAGCGCCAGAGCGTCGATTACTCTGACCTGGAGATGTTGGTGGACCTGTCGAGCATCCTGATCGGCGCGTGCCTGAGCAGCATTGCCGAGCAGATCGACGTGATCTTTTCCCAGGGGCATCCGCAGGTTCTTGGCCAGCATGCGGCCATCGAAGAATTGATCCGGGCGAACCGCGTCCACTGGAAGAAAACTCTGGCGGTGGAAATCAGCTACAGCCTGGAGGGCCAGAATATCCGCTTCGACCTGTTGCTGCTGTTCACGGAAGACTCCATCGAGCGGCTGACCCACAAACTCGCCTACCTGATGAACTGAGCCATGAACGAATCCATCGATCTGAACGAATTCCATTGGTTGCTGGCCATCGTTCAGAGCATCGACGTCGGCGTGGTAGTACTCGACCGCGAGTACCGCGTGCAGGTCTGGAACACTTTCATGGAGAACCGCTCCGGCGTCCAGCCCAAGGACGCCCAGAACCGGAATTTCTTCAGCCTGTTCCCGGAAATCGACCGCCAGTGGTTCAGTCGCAAGGTTGAAAGCGTCGCGACCCTGGGCACGCCCGCGTTCACCGTCTGGGAGCAGCGCCCGTACTTGATGCGCTTCAAGAGCTACCAGCCGATCACCGGCCAGGAAGAGTTCATGTACCAGAACACCACGCTGCTGCCGCTGCGCTCGCCGGACAACCGCATCAACCACATCTGCCTGGTGATCTACGACGTCACCGACGTCGCCACCAATCGCCATCAGATCCAGGCCGCCAATGCTCAACTGCAATTGCTCTCCAGCACCGACCGCCTGACCGGCCTGTACAACCGCGGCCATTGGGAAGGCAGCCTGAAGGCCGCGTACGCCCGACACCAGCGCTACGGCAATGCGCTGAGCCTGGTGATGCTGGATATCGACCACTTCAAGCAGGTCAACGACACCTACGGCCACCAGGCCGGCGACAAGGTCATCGAGCAGCTCGCCCAACTGCTGCGCGAGCATGCGCGCGAGTCCGACGTGGCTGGGCGTTACGGTGGAGAGGAGTTTGGCGTGGTGCTGTCAGACACCGACCAGGCCGGCGCACGGATTTTCGCCGAACGCCTGCGCCAGGCTGTGGAGGCGCTGTTGGTGCAGTACAACGGCCAGGACATCCGTTTCACCATCAGCCTGGGCGTGGCCGATCTGAGCCAGCCCTCGAACGACCACGCCGAACTGATCGCCCGGGCCGACCAGGCGTTGTACACGTCGAAGAAAACCGGGCGCAATCGCGTGACGGTCCACGGTCACTGACCCACCAAAACCTTGTGGGAGCGAGCCTGCTCGCGA
>NZ_JAOSHO010000294.1 GCF_025917275.1 Pseudomonas agronomica
GCTCCCTCGCCACAGGTTGTTAGACGGTCTTGAGTGAGCAGCGTCAGCCCTTTAGCGGGCTTTTGATTTTGTTGTCGTACAACTAAGTCGAATTTTTACCGTATATGGCGAGCGCTAACAAGCCCGTCGGAAAACGCTTCTTGGTTTAAGTGTCAGGTTATATGCAGAGTTCAAGCCGATTTCGGATTTTTCTACGCAGTGAAGGCCGCTGCCAAGCAACAACTGCATTTTTGATCTTGTACGATGTCCTATCAGAGAGTAAAACAAACGTCCCCGTCCAATAATAATTAACGGAGACGTACGATGGATGCTTCGCAACCTGCAACCGCCGATCAGGGGCGCCGGATCTTCCTGAAGAAATCCCTGGTGGTCTCGGCCGCCGCCGCGACACTTGGAAACCTGCCCGGCCTGGCCCAGGCCGAGCCGCTGAGCCAGCGCTATCCAGACCCCCTGATCAATATCCTCGACCCCAGCTTCATGGACTTGCGCATCTTCAACGCCAGCGTCGAGAAGCTCGCCAGCGGCTTGCGGTGGGCGGAAGGGCCGGTGTGGATCGGCGACGGTCGCTATCTGCTGGTCAGTGACATTCCCAACAACCGCATCGTGCGTTGGGATGAAGTTACCGGTGGCTTGTCGGTGTACCGCGAGAACTCGAACTTCTCCAACGGCATGTGCCGCGATCGCCAAGGGCGGTTGCTGGTCTGCGAAGGCTCGACCACGGCGAGCGAAGGTCGGCGCATCACCCGCACCGAACCCAACGGCACCATCACCGTGCTGGCCGACAGTTTCGACGGCAAGCCATTGAATTCGCCGAACGACATCGTCTGCAAACGGGACGGCTCGATCTGGTTCACTGATCCACCGTTCCAGACAGGCAATAACTATGAAGGCCACAAGGTCACCCCCGCGCAGCCTCACGCGGTGTACCGCATCGACGGCCAGACCGGCAAGCTCAGCCGGGTCATCGACGACCTCGCGGGGCCAAACGGCCTGTGCTTTTCCCCGGACGAAAAAATCCTCTACGTGGTCGAAGGCCGGGCCAAGCCCAACCGCTTGATCTGGGCGATCACGGTCAAGGACGACGGCACCCTGGGGGAACGGCGCAAGCACATCGAAGGGCTGGACTACGCGGCCATCGACGGGATCAAGTGCGACGAGAGTGGTAACCTCTGGTGCGGTTGGGGCGGGAACGGCGACCCCAAGGCCGACCTGGAAAAACTCGATGGCGTGCGCGTGTTCAACCCCGAAGGCAAGGCCATCGGGCACATTTCGTTGCCGGAACGCTGCCCGAACATCTGCTTCGGCGGGCGAGAAGGCAACCGGCTGTTCATGGCCGGCAGCCATTCGCTGTACTCGTTGTTCGTGAATACCCGGGGCGCGACGTTCGCCTGATCCTCAGGCATCCTCAATAACCGTGGCGAGGGAGCTTGCTCCCGCTCGATTGCGCAGCAATCGCAAAGCAAGCTCCCAAGCTTCAACCCAACTTCACGTTCATGGTGATTTGCGCCGTGAACACCTTCTTGCCTTCCGCGTCATGAATGTCCACCGGCACGATCTTGTCGCCCTCGGTCTGCCAGTTCACCTCGTCGCCATTCGCAACCGCCGTCACATCGCTCTTGGCCTTGGCCAGGTATTGCACGCTCATGCCTTTGGGAATCCAGCGGGCGCCTTCCGGAATGGAAACGTTGGTCATCATGCCCGCAGCCAACTCGGCGGCGTTGCACATGGCGATCGCGTGGACTGTGCCCAGGTGATTGGTGATTTCCTTGCGAAACGGCACCTGCACGGTCGCCGCACCCTGGCGCAACTCTGTGACCAGCGGGTTGATGGTGGAAAAGTACGGCGCCATCTGACAGGCCATTTTGCTGAACGCGTCCGGACCTGCGCTGTTGAACATACCGAGAACCTGATTCATGTGAAGCCTCGCTGACGAGTGATTTTGCGGAATGATGTTCCGTTACAGAATTATGTTCTGTAACGGAACGGTATTCTGTTGGCGGCGAATCTGTCAAGCTGTGCTCACTTCATCACGGGCAACCCAGCGCCCGGTCCATTCAACGAACCGGTTAATGCCAAGCATGGAAACAACAGACCTACTCGAACGCGCCTTCCCCGGCAGAAGGGCCGAACTCAAGCGCGATATCTTTCGCAAGGCCCTGGCCCTGTTCAACGAGCAGGGCATCGAGGCGACGACCATTGAAATGATCCGCACCGAATGCCAGACCAGCGTCGGCGCCATCTACCATCATTTCGGCAACAAGGAAGGCTTGGTGGCGGCGCTGTTCTTCACGGCCCTGGAGGATCAGGCGCGTTTGCGCGAGCAATACCTGTCCGAGGCGACAACCGCCGAACAGGGCGTCCAAGCGTTGATCTACAGCTACGTCGATTGGGTGGACAGCCAGCCCGAATGGGCGCGTTTCCAGTATCACGCGCGCTTTGCGGTGACCAAGGGACCGTTCAAGGACGAGCTCGCCAGCCGCAACACCTCACGTAACGGTCAGCTTTGGCAGTGGCTGAGCGCCGCAGAGCAGGGCGAGGCGCTCAAGCGCTACCCCGCCGAATTGATGTTCTCGCTGATCATCGGCGCGTCTGAAAGTTATTGCCGGGCATGGCTGGCGGGGCGGGTGCCCTCCAGCCCCAAGGCGCACCGGGAATTGTTGGCGCAAGCGGCGTGGCGTTCCATCAGTGCTGACTGAGCGATCACAGCGGGCAGCTCCACAATTCCACGGCCGGTTGTTGTGCATCGGGCGGTCCCAGCCAGTGCGCCATGGGTTGGCAAACGCCGGCATGACACAGTTGATAATCACCGGCCTGGGGCGTGCGACCGAGCTTCAACGGTTGCAGCGGTGGCAGTTCGCGGCGATATCGCCAACTGCCATTTTCCAGCCGTGCGCCTTCGGGAATTTCCATCCCGGCGCCGTTGCCCTTGACCCTGGCCTCACCCAGGATCAGGCCCTGTTCGCTGACCCGGTAATCCTCCTCCCAACGGATCTTCTCGATGGTGTGATTCCAGGCCAACGTGAACTCGCTGAGTTCAAGGTGTGCCCAGACCACGCCGGACAAGCCCAGGCACAAGCCAATCACGCCAAGGCTCGCCCGGTACGTCGTGAGCGCCAGACGTGCTGGAAAATCAGCAGCGCACCCAGCACGAAGCCAATCTCATCGGTCAGGGGCAGGGCGACGACCAGCATCGCGCCAGCGGCAAAACACATCAGGCGTTCCCACACCGGCATTTTCTGTTGCAGGTATCCGGTGGAGGCCATTCCCCAGAGCCCGACGGCCAACAATGTCTTGACCACCATATAGGCGGTCATCCACAGGTTGTCGCCCTGCAGCATCAGCGCCGGGTTGTACACCGTCATGAACGGAATGACGAAGCCGGCCAGGGCGATGCGCACCGCCCAGAAGCTGATCTTCAGGCCGCTCTCCCGGGCGATGGGTGCGGCGGCGAAGCAGGCCAGGGCCACCGGCGGGGTCAGGTCAGCGAGGATGCCGAAATAGAACACGAACATGTGCGACACGATCAGCGGCACGCCCAGCTCCAGCAAGGCGGGCGCAGCGATCGAGCTGGTAATGATGTAGTTCGGGATGGTCGGGATGCCCATGCCCAGCACCAGGCAGGTGAGCATGGTCAGCAGCAGCGACAGGAACAGGTTGTCCTTGCCGATTGCCAGGATGTAACCGGCGAACGTGGACGCCACGCCCGTGAGCGAGACCACGGCGATGATGGTGCCGACCAAGGCGCAGGCGATCCCTACCGGAACGGCGTGCCGGGCGCCGTCCACCAAGGCGTGCAGGCAGACGACCAGGGTTTCCCGGGTGCCTTTCATGAACCAGCAGGCCACCACCAGCACGCCGATCACCGCGAACACGATGCCGATACCGAGCCGGAAGAACCCGACGCAAAGGATGCCCAGCGCGACCCAGAAGGCGCAGCGCAAGGCGTAGTTGGAGACTTTGAGAATGATCGCCGAGCCGAGGATCACGATGGCCGTCAGCGCCAGCCCGACCATGCCGGAGAACAACGGCGTGCGGCCGGAAAACAGCAGGTAGACCAGAACGGCCAATGGGATCAGCAGGAACCAGCTCTCCTTGACCGCGCCCCAGGCGCTCGGGCATTGGTCCTTGGGCAGGCCCTTGAGGTTGGAGCGCTTGGCTTCCAGGTGAACCATCCAGAACACCGAGCCGAAATACAGGCACGCCGGAATCAGCGCGGCCTTGGCGATCTCCACGAACGGCACGTTGATGGTCTCGGCCATGATGAACGCCACCGCGCCCATCACCGGCGGCATGATCTGGCTGCCCATGCTCGATGTCGCTTCCACGCCGCCGGCGAACGCGGCCTTGTAGCCAAAGCGTTTCATCAGCGGAATGGTGAACTGGCCGGTGGTCACGACGTTGGCGATGCCCGAGCCGGTGATGGTGCCCATCAGCGCCGACGACACCACGGACACCTTCGCCGGGCCGCCCAGCTTGTGGCCGAACAGGCCCATGGCAAAATCCGTGAACAGCTTGATCATGCCGGCCTTTTCCAGGAAGGCGCCGAACAGGATGAACAGGAAGATGTAGGTGGCCGATACGTAGGTCGGCGTGCCGTACAGCCCTTCGGTGCCGAAGGCCAATTGGTTGATGATCTGATCGACGCCGTAGCCTCGGTGGGCCAGGTCGCCGGGCAAGTATTCACCGAACAGACCATAGGCCAGGAACAGGCCGCAGATGATCGGCAAGGCGATGCCCATCACCCGCCGCGCCGCCTCGAACACCAGCACGATCAGGATGACGCCGATGACCGTGTCGGCGGTGGTCAGGTCGCCGGAACGCTGGATCAGGTCGGCCTCGAAGACCCATTGATAGAGCGCGGTCGCCACGCTCGCCAGGCTCAAGGCCCAGGCGAAGGGCTGCCAGGGCCGTTGCTTGCCATGGGCGGGATAGCTGAGAAACACCACCCACAGCAAAAAGCCCACATGCACCGCCCGCAGCACGATGCTGGACACCGGAGCAAAGGCTGCCGTGATGATCTGGAATACGGAAAACAGCAATGCCACGTAGAACAGCGTCCTGGGCCAGTCCCGCGGGTCCGTGGCGATGCCGTGCTGGTCTTCACTCATGAGATGCCTGCCTGTTGTCGACGTGCGGATGCGAAACGCAATGCTGCAACGGCGCCCCGCGCCGTTGCAGGCCAGCGGCTACAGCGCGCCCACTTCCTTGTAGTAGCGCTCGGCTCCGGGGTGCAGGGCGATCGGCAGGTTTTTCGCCGCGTTTTCCAGCGAGATGTCCTTGGCCGCCGAGTGGGAGGTGCCCAGGCGGGGGAGGTTGTCGAACAGCAGCTTGGTCATCTGATAGGCCACGTCGTCCGGGACGTCCTCGCGGGTCACCAGGATATTGGTGATGGCCACGGTGGGCACGGCATCAGCCTGGCCGTCGTAGGTGTTGGCGGGGATCATGGCGCTCTGGTAGGCCGGGTTGCCGATCTTCTGTACCACGTCAGTGGGAATCGACACGTAGTTCAACTTCATCGTCGACGCCAGGTCACGAATCGCCGCCATGCCCAGGCCGGAGGATTGCAAGGTAGCGTCCAGTTGGCGGTTCTTGATCAAATCCACCGATTCGGCGAAGGGCAGGTACTGGACCTTCATGTCGCTGTAGGTCAGGCCGGCGGCCTTGAAGATTGCCCGGGCGTTGAGTTCGGTTCCGGATTTCGCCGCGCCGACGGAAACGGTCTTGCCCTTGAGGTCAGCCAGGGTCTTGATCCCCGATTCCTCGCTGGCGACGATCTGGATGTAATTGGGGTAGGCGCCGGCAATCGCCCGCAGCTTGGTCAATGGAGCCTTGAAGCCGGCGTCCTCCACGCCGTTTTTCGCATCGGCCACCGAGTCGCCCAAGGCCAGCGCGAGCTCCCCGCGCCCGGCTTGCAGCAGGTTGAGATTCTCCACCGACGCCTTGGTGGCCTGCACCGATGTCTTGGAACCTTCGATGCCGCTGCTGTAGATCTGTGAAAGCCCGACCCCGATCGGGTAATACACACCGCTGGTGCCGCCGGTCAGGATGTTGATAAATACCGGGGGGGCCGCCTGGGCGGTGGCGGCGACCGCCAAGGCTGCGGCGGCCAGGAGGGTGAAGCGCTTGTTGACTTGCATTGAGGACTCTCCGTCTTGTTATGGCTTTATGCAGAGTCTTTCCACTGTAGTCGAAACAAGGGTATTGGCGAGTCGAGGCGCCGAAGACGCCGTCGTGACGCGACAGATATCTCGCCGGATCGGGGCCGTAGGAGCCGTAGGAGCCGTAGGAGCTGCCGAGTGAAACGAGGCTGCGATCTTTTCACTATCGTTTTAATCGAAAGCGAAAAGACCAAAGATCAAGATCAAGATCAAGA
>NZ_JAOSHO010000295.1 GCF_025917275.1 Pseudomonas agronomica
GGAGCAAGCTCCCTCGCCACAGGGGCATCATCTGCCCAGGGGATGCGCTGATTGGAAGTCTATCGCCCCGCCCGCCATTAGTTTAGAAAAATCTGAACTAAGTATTTGCCTCCAGCGATTCTTCACGGCTACGGCTTTTCGCAGAATCGGCCCCTGATAAATAAAACAACGATGAGGCCCTACCCGTGGACAAGATTCTTCACCAACCACTGGGCGGCAACGAAATGCCGCGCTTCGGCGGCATCGCCACCATGATGCGACTTCCCCACGTACCCACCGCCGCCGGCCTGGACGCTGCCTTTGTCGGCGTGCCGCTGGACATCGGCACCTCCCTGCGCGCCGGCACCCGTTTCGGGCCGCGTGAAATTCGCGCCGAATCCGTGATGATCCGCCCCTACAACATGGCCACCGGTGCCGCGCCGTTCGACTCCCTGTCGGTGGCAGACATCGGTGACGTGGCGATCAACACCTTCAACCTGCTGGACGCGGTACGGATCATCGAAGAGTCGTACCACAAGATCCTCGAACACAACGTCATCCCGCTGACCCTGGGCGGTGACCACACCATCACCCTGCCGATCCTGCGGGCCATCCATAAGAAACACGGCAAGGTCGGCCTTGTGCACATCGACGCCCACGCCGACGTGAACGACCATATGTTCGGCGAGAAAATCGCCCATGGCACCACCTTCCGCCGCGCCGTGGAGGAAGGCTTGCTCGATTGTGACCGCGTGGTGCAGATCGGCCTGCGGGCCCAGGGCTATACCGCTGATGATTTCAATTGGAGCCGCAACCAGGGTTTCCGCGTGGTCCAGGCCGAAGAGTGCTGGCACAAATCCCTGGCGCCGTTGATGGCTGAAGTGCGCGAGAAAGTCGGCGGCGGCCCGGTGTACCTGAGCTTCGACATCGACGGCATCGACCCGGCCTGGGCGCCAGGCACCGGCACTCCGGAAATCGGTGGATTGACCACTATCCAGGCAATCGAAATCGTCCGTGGCTGCCAGGGCCTCGACCTGGTCGGTTGCGATCTGGTAGAAGTTTCGCCGCCATACGACACCACCGGCAACACCTCGCTGCTGGGCGCCAACCTGCTGTACGAGATGCTCTGCGTACTGCCCGGCGTGGTCCATCGCTGAGGCCCGGCCATGAACGATCGTGATCAAGTCCTCGAGGCCGCCGCAAAATTGGTGTCGGCCTTCGCCTGCAACGACCGCGACGCCTATTTCGGCGCGTTCACGGCCGATGCGAGCTTCGTGTTCTACACACTCGAACAGCCCCTGCTGTCCCGCGATGCCTACCAGGCGTTGTGGGATCGCTGGCGGTCCGAGGATGGCTTCGAGGTGCTGAGCTGCACCTCGAGCAACGCCTTCGTCAGCCTGCAAGGGGACGTGGCGATTTTCATCCATGACGTGGCCACCGAGCTGCGCATGCAAGGGGAGCTTCACTTTAGCCAGGAGCGCGAAACCATTGTGTTTCGCCAAGAACAACAAGGCCTATGGCTGGCCTGTCATGAACATTTGTCCGCAATGCCGGAAGGGCTGCCACCCCCTTAGCCAAGCAGGCGACGTTCACGCACGATGAACGCGCCTCGATGATCGGAGCAGATCATGCATAACAATAACGATAAAAGCCTTACGCAGATTGAAACCAACGGGGTCGAGCAGATCCCGGACCATGAACGAACCGCCGGCCCGGGCGATCTGTTTCGACTGATCTTCGGCGGCGCCAACACCTTTGCCACCGCCGTGCTCGGCAGTTTCCCGGTGCTGTTCGGCCTTTCCTTCCAGGCCGGGGTCTGGGCGATTGTGCTGGGAGTATTGGTGGGTTCAATCATCCTCGCGCCGATGGGCCTGTTCGGCCCGCTCAACGGCACCAACAACGCAGTGTCTTCCGGCGCGCATTTCGGCGTGCACGGGCGAATCGTCGGCTCGTTCCTGTCGCTGCTGACCGCCATCGCGTTCTTCTCGCTCTCGGTATGGAGTTCGGGCGACGCGCTGATCGGCGGCGCCAAGCGGCTGGTCGGCGTGCCGGAAACCGACCTGAGCCTGGGCCTGGCCTACGGCCTGTTCGCCCTGTTGGTGCTGACGGTGTGCATCTACGGCTTCCGCTTCATGCTGTGGGTCAACCGCATCGCCGTGTGGGCCGCCAGCCTGTTGTTCCTGCTGGGTATCTTCGCCTTTGCACCGAGCTTCGACAGCCAGTTTGCCGGCACGGTCGCCCTCGGCCAGCCGGGCTTCTACGCCGCCTTCATCGGCGCGGCGCTGGTCGCGATGAGCAACCCGATTTCCTTCGGCGCCTTCCTGGGTGACTGGTCGCGCTACATCCCGCGAAACACGCCCAAGCCGCGCATCATGCTGGCGGTGATCGCCGCGCAATTGGCGACGCTGATCCCGTTCCTGTTCGGCCTCGCCACCGCCACCATCGTGGCAATCAAGGCGCCGGACTACATCGCGGCCAACAACTACGTGGGCGGGCTGCTCGCGGTTTCGCCGGGCTGGTTCTTCCTGCCGGTGTGCCTGATTGCGGTGATCGGCGGCATGTCCACCGGCACCACGTCGCTGTATGGCACCGGGCTGGACATGTCCAGCGTGTTCCCACGGCTGCTGTCGCGGGTCAAGGCGACACTGCTGATCGGCGTGCTGTCGATCGCCTTCATCTTCATCGGTCGCTTCGCGGCGAACCTGGTGCAGAGCGTGTCGACCTTCGCCGTGCTGATCATCACCTGCACCACGCCGTGGATGGTGATCATGATCATCGGCCTGCTGGTGCGCCGCGGCTTCTACTGCCCGGACGACCTGCAAGTGTTCACCCGTGGCGAAACCGGCGGGCGCTACTGGTTCAGCCATGGCTGGAACTGGCGCGGATTGGGAGCATGGATCCCC
Source organism: Pseudomonas agronomica (assembly GCF_025917275.1). Taxonomy (GTDB): domain Bacteria; phylum Pseudomonadota; class Gammaproteobacteria; order Pseudomonadales; family Pseudomonadaceae; genus Aquipseudomonas; species Aquipseudomonas agronomica. The sequence continues at coordinate 2,883 of NZ_JAOSHO010000295.1, forward strand.
AGCGCACTGGTGGGGCTGTGCTTCGTCAACCTGCCGGGGCAATTCGTCGGGCCGCTGGGAGAACTGGCCGGAGGGATCGACATCAGCCTGCCGGTGACCCTCGGGCTGGCGTCGGTGGTGTACCTGGCGTTGCTAGGGCTGTTTCCGGAACCGGCGGCGGTTTATGGACCGCGGGATCCGCGGAGCAAGGATGCTGTCTCGCCGAGCGCTGAACCTGTGGCGAGGGGATTTATCCCCGCTGGAGCGCGCAGCGGTCCCAAGCCCTGACACCTCGGTGTGCCTGATAGATTGAGTTGGCTGTTTTGGGGCTGCTTCGCAGCCCAGCGGGGCGGTGCGACGTTTCGCTAAATCCCCTCGCCACAACTCCATCTGTCCATGGCGCCATCTCGACTTCCTATAAAAAATAAAATCGGAGACACGCCATCATGGCCTTGGATTTAATCGTCGTTCTCATCTACGCCACCGGCATGATCGCCCTCGGCTGGTACGGCATGCGCCGCGCCAAGACCCGTGACGACTACCTCGTCGCCGGGCGCAACCTTGGCCCGGGCTTCTACCTGGGCACCATGGCTGCCACCGTGCTCGGCGGCGCCTCGACCATCGGCACCGTGCGCCTGGGCTATGTCCATGGCATTTCCGGATTCTGGCTGTGCGGCGCCATCGGCCTGGGCATCGTCGGGCTGAGCCTGTTCCTCGCCAAGCCGTTGCTCAAGCTCAGGATCTACACCGTGACCCAGGTGCTGGAGCGCCGCTACAACCCGGCCGCGCGCCATGCCAGCGCACTGATCATGCTGGTCTACGCGCTGATGATCGGCGCCACGTCGACCATCGCCATCGGCACGGTCATGCAAGTGCTGTTCGGCCTGCCCTTCTGGGTTTCGATCCTGGTGGGCGGCGGCGTGGTGGTGGCGTATTCCACCATCGGCGGGATGTGGTCGCTGACCCTGACCGACATCGTGCAATTCCTGATCATGACCATCGGCCTGGTGTTCTTGCTGATGCCCCTGTCCATCAGTGACGCGGGTGGCTGGGACGCGATGGTGGCGGCCTTGCCGGCGCGCTATTTCGATTTCACGGCCATTGGCTGGGACACCATCATCACGTACTTCCTGATCTATTTTTTCGGCATCTTCATCGGCCAGGACATCTGGCAGCGGGTGTTCACCGCCCGTAGCGAAGGCGTGGCAAAAGTCGCCGGCACCGCCGCCGGCCTGTATTGCGTGCTCTACGGCCTGGCCGGTGCGCTGATCGGCATGGCCGCCAAGGTGCTGCTGCCGGACCTGGAAAACGTCAACAACGCCTTCGCCAGCGTGGTGCAACACAGCTTGCCCAACGGGATACGCGGCCTGGTGATCGCCGCGGCCCTGGCGGCGCTGATGTCCACCGCAGCGGCGGGCCTGCTGGCGGCCTCTACCACCGTCGTCCAGGACCTGCTGCCGCGGCTGCGCCAGGGTCGTGAAAGCGGCAACGGCGACGTCCATGAAAACCGCATCGCAACCCTGCTGTTGGGCGCCGTGGTCCTGGCAATCGCCCTGGTGGTCAGCGATGTGATCAGTGCCCTGACGCTGGCGTATAACTTGCTGGTGGGCGGCATGCTGATCCCGCTGATCGGTGCCATCTACTGGAAACGCGCGACCACCGCGGGCGCGATCAGCAGCATGTCGCTGGGCTTCGTGACGGCGCTGTTCTTCATGTTCAAGGATGGTTTGGACGCGAACACGCCGATCTATTACAGCCTGAGCGTGGCGTTGGTGAGTTTCGTGGTGGTCAGCCTGCTGTCGCCACGGTCGAACGTGGTGGCCAAGGCGGTTTGATCGGTATGGCACAGCGTCACCGCCCGGTAGGAGCTGTCGAGTGCAACGAGGCTGCGATCTTTCCTCAGACGCTTGAATCTCAAGCGAACGATCAAAAGATCGCAGGCTTCGCCAGCTCCTACAGCACCCAGCGAGAGCTCCCTCGCCACAGGGACTCACTCCGCCAATAAAAAGATCGCAGTTCCGGGCCATCTCGATTGAAAGGGTCCGGAACTGCGATCTCTCCAAATTCTAAAGTGGGTTTACCGACGGCGCGGCTGGCGGCGGCGTTGCTCATCGTCAGTGCGGATCGGTATCGGCTGCATGGGCGGCTCGATCAGGCCAAGCGCGACACCCAGGTCATGAAGCCAGTTCTGGATTTTCTCTTTCATCGTGGTGCCCCCTCAGGTGGTGCGAGCGGCAGATTTCTGTGGCCCCTTCGCACTGATAATAGTCCGAAGTCCTGTTCAATGCTCGTTACAGATTGCAATGATCTGTTACTGAATTGATCCAAATCCCAGGTAGTGAGTTCAAGCCGATTGCGCCGGGATCATTGGCGCACGCGGCCAGGCTTGTTGCTGCAATTCTATCCACGCGTTCAGGTTGGCGCCGACCATGCCTTTGCGCCACATCAACCATGTCGTCGCGCTGGCAAACGGCTCGGCCAGCGGATGCACCCTCACACGCTCGCGGCCCGGCAGGCTGGCGAGCATCGACTCGGACATCAGCGCCACCCCGGACCCGGCGATGACACACGCCAGCATCCCTTGATACGACTCGATCTCCATCGCCCGGCCCATGGTTGCATGGTCGTGGGCGAACCAGGCTTCCAGGCGCATCCGGTAGGAGCAGCCGCGCCGGAAGGTGAACACTGCACGGCCCTGCACGTCCAGCGCGCTGCGCACCGGCGGGTGATCGGCCTCGGTGATCAGCACCAACCGCTCGTCGCACAATGGCACGCCATCCAATCCGGCCAGCTCCAGCGGACCGTCCACCAGTGCCGCATCGAGGCGATTGGTGAGCAGGCCCTCAAGCAACTCGCCACTCGGCCCCGATTGCACTTGCAGGTTCACCGCCGGATAAGCCCGGTGATAAGCCGCCAGCAGGTCCGGCAAATGTGTCGCCGCCGTGCTGTACATCGTGCCCAGGACAAAATCCCCGGCCGGCTGGCCGCCCTGCACCGCCGCGTGGGCTTCGTCATGCAAGGCAAACAGCTTGGTCGCATAGTCCAACAGGACTTTTCCCGCAGGCGATAACTGCAATCGCTGACGCTCTCTTAGGAAAAGATCCACGCCTAACTGTTCTTCGAGCTGCTTGAGCCGGGTCGACAGGTTCGACGGCACCCGGTGCAGACGCTCGGCGGCCCGAGTGATGGACCCCTCTTCGGCCACCGCTTGGAAAATGCGTAACTGGCTGAACTCCACGACCTTCTCCAAAAAAGAACAAGTTACTCACTATTATTCATTTTTAATGAAAGTCAATCGGTCCTAGCCTGACGGTCAATCACCACGACGCCGGAGATCGACCATGTCGCCCTTGATTCGCCTGCTCGCCAGCTTCATTGCCCTGATGATGGCCATGGGCATTGGCCGCTTCGCCCTCACACCGCAGTTACCTCATTTGATCGGCGAAGGTCAGGTGGACTTGACCGCCGCCGGTCTGATCGCCGCTGC
>NZ_JAOSHO010000296.1 GCF_025917275.1 Pseudomonas agronomica
TGTGGGAGCGAGCTTGCTCCGCGCGGCGTTCCGACGAAAGCGGTCGAACAGAGACCCGTGCTCCGGACAGAAACAAAAATGCCAGGCGCGGTGCCTGGCATTGTGTGTAGCCCATCCCGACCGGGATGGCGAATCAGAACGGCAATTTCATGCCCGGCGGCAATTGCATGCCCGCGGTCATGCCGGACATCTTGTCCTGGCTGTTGGCTTCGATCTTGCGCACCGCGTCGTTGACGGCAGCGGCGAACAGGGCTTCGAGCATTTCCTTGTCGTCTTCGCTCAGGCCTTCGACCACGCTCGGATCGATGCTGACGCGCTTGATGTCATGGCGACCGGTCATGACCACGGTCACCATGTCGCCACCGGACTTGCCGGTGACTTCGGCGTTGGCCAGCTCTTCCTGCATCTTGGCCATTTTTTCCTGCATCTGCTGCGCCTGCTTCATCAGGCCGGCCATGCCACCTTTCATCATGGGAATCACCTCGAAAGTACTTGGATAAACAACGCGCCCGGCCTGCACGGCCCGGCGCCTTCAGTTATGAGCCCTGGGGGACCGGGGCCTCGACAGGTTCGATAGTATCGTGACGGACCACGGCGCCGAACTGTTGCATCATCTGCTGGATGAACGGATCGTTGTGGATCGAATCCTCGGCTTCACGCTGCCGGTCGGCACGGCGCCGGGACGCGGCCTGCGCTGGGGTCTCCTGCTCGGGCTTGATCAGCTCGATGGTCAACGTCAGGGTGCGCTGATGGTACTGGTTCAGCGCATCGTTGAGGCGGCGCTGCTGGGTCGCGTTGAACAGCGCGCTGTGGGCCGGATCCAGGTGCAGCAACCAGTGGTCGCCCTCCACCGAGATCAGCGTGCAGTTGGCGGCGATGCTGCCGGTCATGCCGCTGATCTGCAGCTTCGGGAACAGCTCCAGCCATTGCAGGGCCAATCCGGTGGCCGGCATCGCCGCCGGTTCCGGCTCTGGCTCCGGGGCCGGCTCGGCGGCGTGCTCGCTGGCCAGGTCGTCCAGGTAGCTGTAGGCCGAATCCATGTCCGGTTCGATGTAATCCTCGTCCAGCGGCGGTTCATCGTCCAGGTCGATGCCCGGCGTGGCGACATCGACGTCGGCCACCGTCGGCTCCGGCACCGGTGCAGCCACCCATTCCGGCGCGTCCGGCACTGCGCTGTCCGGCGTTGGCATGGGCATCGGCGGCAACTCAGGCTGCTCGGCGATGGTTTCCAGTACGGGCTCCACGGCGGGTTGCTGGACAATTTCCGGCTCGACCGGATCGTTCCAGGGCAGGTCGATGACTTCTTCGGCGACCGGCTCTGGAAGCACCTCGGGCTGCGGCTCAGGTTCCGGCTCGGGCGTCGCTACGACAGGCGCCGGCACCGGCTGGGCGACAGGCGCCACCGCTGGCGGAACAGAAGCCGCTGCCGGCGCAACCACGGGCGCGGCAGCCACTGGCTTGGCGGAATCAGCTGTGGCCTGGCTGATCCCCACTGGCTTTAGCGCTTGTCTCGGCGCATCCGGCGTATCGGCGGGCCGGAACGCAAGCATCCGCAGCAAGACCATTTCGAAACCGCCTCGCGGGTCCGGTGCCAGGGGCAGGTCGCGACGGCCGATCAGGCCCATCTGGTAATAGAACTGCACGTCCTCGGCCGGCAGCGCCTGGGCCAGGGCCAGTACGCGATCACGGTCGCCGTGGCCGTTGTCGACGCCATCAGGCAGGGCCTGGGCGATGGCGACACGGTGCAGCACGTTGAGAATCTCCGAGAGCACGCCATTCCAGTCCGGTCCCTGCTCGGCCAGGTGACGCACCGCTTCCAGCAGCGCCTTGGCGTCGCCTTCGATCAACGCGTGCAAGACGTCATAGACCTGGCCGTGATCAAGCGTGCCAAGCATGGCCCGCACATCGGCGGCCATGACCTTGCCTTCGCCGAACGCGATGGCCTGGTCGGTCAGGCTCATGGCGTCGCGCATCGAACCATCGGCGGCGCGGCCCAACAGCCACAGCGCGTCGTCTTCGAACGGCACGTTCTCGACGCCCAGCACATGGGTCAAATGCTCGACGACGCGTTCCGGCGTCATGTTCTTCAGGGAAAACTGCAAGCACCGCGACAGAATCGTTGCAGGAAGTTTCTGCGGGTCGGTGGTCGCCAGGATGAACTTGACGTAGGGCGGCGGTTCTTCGAGGGTCTTGAGCAGCGCATTGAAGGAATGGCTGGAGAGCATGTGCACTTCGTCGATCAGGTAGACCTTGAAGCGCCCACGGCTCGGCGCGTACTGCACGTTGTCGAGCAGTTCACGGGTGTCCTCGACCTTGGTGCGGCTGGCGGCGTCGATTTCGATCAGGTCGACAAAACGGCCTTCGTCGATTTCCCGGCAGACCGAACATTCGCCGCAGGGCGACGAGGTGATGCCGGTTTCACAGTTCAGGCACTTGGCGATGATCCGCGCGATGGTGGTCTTGCCCACGCCACGGGTGCCCGTGAACAGATAGGCGTGGTGCAGCCGCTGGCTGTCCAAGGCATTGATCAGAGCCTTGAGCACATGGGTCTGGCCGACCATTTCGCGGAACGAGCGCGGACGCCATTTACGTGCAAGAACCTGATAACTCATCGAAAACCGTCGCAACGAAGGAACATAAGCGGCTAATGCTAGCGGAGCAGGGGCGAAATTGCATCCGGTGTGCTCACCTAATCTGGCTAAGCTTGTTAGGAAAGCTCGGGTGTCGACACGCTTTTTTTACAGTCAGGAGAGTTTATGCGCTCGGCCATGGGGGCTTTGCTGTTGTTGGGAACGGGATGTTTCGCAGAAGAGGTCCCCTTGCGTTTCGCCATCACTGATGGCTGGGCCATGCCCATGGTGCAGATCGACAGAGGCCGTCCAACCCAGGGCATCCTGCCGGATATCATGACCAGCCTGGCGACCCGGGTGGGCATGCCGGCGCAGTTTCACGTGCTTTCCCGCGCAAGGCTGGACGGCGCCATGGAGCACGGTGAAATAGACATGCGGTGTTACGTCTCGCCTGATTGGGTGGACGCCGACGCGGCCGATTACCTCTGGAGTGTCCCGCTGTTTTTTCAACGCGATGTGCTGGTCGGCTCGTCCAGCGTTCCGGACAAAATCACCCCCGCGGCACTGGCTCAGCAATCGATCGGCACCGTGCTCAGCTATAGCTACCCAACCCTGCAGCCATTGTTCGACAGCGGCCATCTTCGGCGCGACGACGCACGCAGCCAGGATCAGGTGCTGGCGAAACTGCTGGCGGGTCGTTATCGCTATGCCGTCAGCAATCAATGGGCGTTGGACTGGTTCAACCAACGCCATACCGCTGACCGGCAATTGCACGAAGTGGCGATCCTCCAGGAACAACAACTGAGCTGTTACCTGCGCAATAACCCCAGAATCCCGGTGCAACGCATTCTGCAGACCTTGCAGGAGATGAAGGCATCTGGAGAAATCGACGCGATCATCCAGCTTTATACCGGCCGCAGTGAAGGGTCGCAGGCCAGCGCCGCTTCACTCTGATCGCCTGGCCGCGCCTGCCATTGGGACGGTGGAATGAACGTCTTGACCCAGCCCGGTATCTGCCCGGCCGGCATCGGTCGGGCGATAAAGTAACCCTGGGCCACTTCACAACCCAGGTCCAGCAGGAGCAGCCCATGCTCCAGACTGTCCAGCCCCTCCGCGACCACCTGCCGACCGAATGCCCGGGCAAGACCGATCACCGCTTCGGTCAAAGCCAGGTCGTCCCGATCATTGAGAATATCGCGCACGAAGGTCTTGTCGATCTTGATGGTTTGCGTGCGCAGGTGCTTGAGGTCGTTGAGCGAACAATGCCCCGTACCGAAGCCGCCCAGCGAAAAGCCCACCCCCAAGGCCTGGCATGCCTGGAGGCAAGCGCTGACATGCGCCAGGTTTTCCACGGCGACCGACTCGACGATCTGCAGGTCGAGCATGCGCGGCGACACCGCCGGATGTCGCTCCAGTACCTGCCGCAGCCGCTCGACAAAATCCGTCCGCTGAAAATGCCTCGCCGAAATATTGATACTGACCGGCCAGCCCGGTCCTGTCCGTTGCCACTGCTGCAACTGGGTCAATACCTGTTCCATGACCCATTCGCCGATATCGACGATCAGATCGGTCTCTTCCACCACCGGCAGGAATTCCCGTGGCGGCACCAGGCCACGCTGCGGATGCTTCCAGCGCAACAAGGCCTCAAGCCCGACCACCACGCCGTCACGCATATTGATCTTTGGCTGAAAATGCAGCCGCAATTCATTATCGACCAGCGCCTGCCGCACCCGCTCCACAGTCTGGTAAGTGGCCCGCACTTCCTTGTCCCTGGAAACGTCGAACAGATGGAAGCGATTGCGACCACTCTGCTTGGCCACGTACATCGCCTGATCGGCGTGGCGCAACAGCGTGTCGGCGTCTTCGTTGTCCCACGGAGAGAGCGTGACGCCGATGCTGGCAAAGACGTTGATGGCCTTGCCGTCGATGGCATAAGGCATGGAAACCGCGATCAGGACCCGGTTCAAGGCCCCTTGCAATTCGTCCATTCCGCGAACGTGTCGCAACACCAGGACGAACTCATCCCCGGCCAGCCGCGCCACGACGTCTTCGCCACGAACGATGCTGCGCAGACGCCTGGCGACCTCCACCAGCAGCCGATCACCGCTGGCATGGCCATATCCGTCATTGACGGCCTTGAAGCCATCGAGGTCGAGCATGCACACGGCCAAGGGCAGGTTTTCCACCTGGGAAAACTCCAAGGCCTGGTCCAGCAATTCGGATAGATAGGTGCGATTGGGCAAGCCGGTGAGCACATCGTGGCCGACCCGCCATTGCAAGGAATGCAGCAACCGACGCTTTTCGCTGACATCGAAACGAATCGCCAGATAGCGCTTGATGTTCCCTGTCGCTTCGTCGATCACCGGCACCAGAGTCGTTTCGACCCAGTGCAGCGCGCCGTCCTTGGCCCGATTGCAGATCTCACCCTTCCAGACCTTGCCCAGGGCAATGGTGCGCCACATGGCGCTGAAGAACTCACTGGGATGTTGGCCCGAGTTGAGCACGCGATGGTTTGCCCCAAGCAACTCATCCCGACCGTAGCCAAACAGGCTGCAGAATTTATCGTTGACGTAAGTGATGCGCCCGCTCAAATCGGTTTCGGAAAAGATCGCGGCGGCGTCAACAGCCCTGCGGTACTTCTTGTCCATCGAAGCAGTCATCCATGAGTCAGGCTCGTTTGTCGCGCACGGTTGCACCGCCCCCGCAGAGGCGAAAATCAACTAGGCTCAAATACCTTGAGAAAGCTGGAGCATGGACGCTGGCGGTGCGGCCTGAAAAGCTCCAGGCCCCGCCGTGTGTCGCTGCAAAAGAAGCGCGAGCCCCGGTCTTTCCTACACCCCGGCTCCTGAAGCAGGTCACCAAAATACCCATGCCAAAGGCCGATTCTACGAAACGCATCACATTTTGCAAGGCAAGGTGATGGAACGAGCGGTTGCCTAATGCGAAGATCTATCGTTAAGTTCTTGATTCTGAATGGGAATTAAGCGATGCGAATTTCAAGTCTGGGTCCAGCCATCAGACGCTACCGCAAAGTAGCGGGGCTCACTCAGGCTGAACTTGGTGAAAAAACCGGTTTCGACCCGAAAACCATCAGCCGCTTCGAAACCGGCGCCTACACCCCGAGCGTCGAAGCGCTGTACCTGATTGCCGACGCGCTGAATGTCCAGCCCAAAGCATTCTTCGCCGACATGGGCGACGAAGACGAGCAGCGAGCATATCTGTTCAATGTCATTCACAAGGCCACCCCGAAAGACCTTGGGAAGCTGATTGCGGCGGTTGAGCAGGCGCTGTCCAAGCCTTGATGCAGTGAAATAAAAGCAGGGGGTGCCGACGGTACGGCTCGGCCTCCTTGCTGACGCTCGACTGCCTGGCCCCGCGAAAGCCAGGGCAACAGAAAGCACCGATCAATATCGATCAGCAAAACAACAAGAAATTTTGAGTTTGGCAAACCTTGCGAACGAAGGCCTGGAGCGTTATGGAGGCAACCCCACCAGCCACACCCCGGCACACAATGTTCCCGCTGTGGCTGCTTCCTTCCGGATCTGACCAGGTTCACGGGTAATCGTTGCGGGGGGACCGATGGGGTCACCATAACGACGCCCGCCTTGCGGCGAGCCGCGCCATTGTACCTATCTGACAAGAAGTTACAACCGTTCGTGTCGTATTGAAAAACCGAAGATGTTCAAGGACTTGCTCCAGCAACATGTACTTGGGATTCGCGGGCATATTCGGTATGGATGCAAGCTGCTCCAGCGCATTCGCGAGCAGGCTCGCTC
>NZ_JAOSHO010000297.1 GCF_025917275.1 Pseudomonas agronomica
GGCGCAGCGGGAGCAGGCTCCCTCTCAACAGGGGCCTGGCATTGCTTCAATCCCTATAAAACACCTGAACCAAGTGATAGCCAAACTTGCTCTTGATCGGCCCATGCACCACCCGCAGCGGTTTCTTGAAGATCACTGCATCGATGGCGCCGACCATTTGCCCGGGCCGCACTTCACCCAGGTCACCGCCGCGCTTGCCGGAGGGGCAGGTGGAGTATTTCTTCGCCAACACGTCGAAAGCCTCGCCCTTGGCGATGCGTTGCTTGAGCTGTTCGGCTTCTTCGGCGGTTTTCACCAGGATATGGCGGGCTTGGGCTTTCATTGCGGCACAGACCTGAACGGGGCAAAAGGGCGGCGATTATGCCTCAAGTCAGTGGCCATGGTTGATCATCGTCCGAATCTTGTTGGCCAGCAGATCAAGGCTGAAAGGCTTGGCGACCATGTCCATGCCCTGGTCCAGGAACCCTTGGCGCTCGGTGGCTTTCTGCGCGTATCCGGTCATGAACAGCACTTTCAAATCGGGCCGATGCTGACGGGCAATCTCCGCCAATTGCCGGCCGTTCATGCCCGGCAGGCCGACGTCGGTCACCAGCAAGTCGATGCGTTGCTCGGATTCCAACAACTCCAGCGCCCGCTTGGCGTCCTCGGCTTCGAGGGCGGTGTAGCCCAGGGTGGCGAGCAGATCGAGCACCAGCATGCGCACCGCCGGTTCGTCTTCCACCAGCAACACGGTTTCTCCCGCCATGGCCGCCGGTGCGTCGGTGACTGACGGTTCTGTCGGCTGCTCAGCCGGCGCGACATGCAAGCGCGGCAGGTACAACTGCACCCGGGTGCCTTGGCCCGGCACGCTGTCCAGGCTCAGGTGGCCGCCGGACTGCTGGGCAAAGCCATAAATCATCGACAGCCCCAGGCCGGTGCCCTGGCCGATGGGCTTGGTGGTGAAAAACGGGTCGAAGGCTTTTGCCAGCACGGCGGGGGTCATGCCGCTGCCGTTGTCGCGCACCGCGATCATCACGTAATCCCCGGCCTTCACCGGCTCCAGCGTGCTGATGTCACTGCCGTCGAGGTAGACGTTGGCGGTTTCGATGGTCAACTCGCCGCCGTCAGGCATGGCGTCCCGGGCATTGATCACCAGGTTGAGCAGGGCATTTTCCAACTGGCTGGCGTCGGTGCTGACGGGCCACAGCTCGCCGGCCAATTGCAGCCGCAGCACAATATGGTCGCCGGTGGTGCGGCTCAGCAGGTCTTCGAGTGAGTGCACCAGCGTGTTGGCATCCAATGGCTTGCGGTCCAGCGACTGGCGTCGGGAGAAGGCCAGCAGGCGATGGGTGAGGGCGGCGGCACGGTTGGCCGAGGAAATCGCCGCTTCGGTAAAGCGACCGATCTCGGCGGCACGACCGGCAGCGATGTAGCGCTGCATGAGGTCGAGGCTGCCGAGAATACCGGTGAGCATGTTGTTGAAGTCATGGGCGATACCGCCGGTGAGCTGCCCCACCGCTTCCATTTTCTGCGCATGGCGCAGCGCTTCCTCGGCCCGCTCGCGCTCGAACATCTCGCTTTGCAAACGGTGGTTGGCCTCGGCGAGTTGCTGGGTGCGGGCGATCACCCGTTCTTCCAGCGTTTCGTTGAGGTTGCGCAGGGCTTCCTCGGTTTTCTTGCGCTCGGTCTCGTCGATTACAAAGATGTAGAAGCCATTCACCGAGCCGTCACCGCCCCGGCGCGGCAGGTAGTTGATCAGCGCATGACGCGGCCGCCCGTCGCGGTGGGCCGACTCAGCGGTGAAGCTGCACGGCTTGCCTGCCAGGGCGTCGGCGATCTGTACGGCGCGGGCGGCGTAGGCTTCCTCGCCGATGACTTCGCGAACGGTCTTGCCGTAAAGCTCCTGCGGGGTCAGGCCATACCAGTTCAGGTAGGCACTGTTGTTCAGCCGGAAACGTTCTTCGCGGTCGACATAACTGATGAGTATCGGCATCGCGTTGATGATCAGTTGCAGCTCGGTCTGGCTCTGGCGCAGCGCATGTTCGGTACGCTTGCGCTCGGTCAGGTCCAGGGCCGCGCCGAGAAAGCGCTTGGGCCGGCCATGGCGATCCTTGTAGCAGCGCCCGCGCACGAATACCCAGCGCAACTCGCCGTTGGGCTGCAGCAGGCGATACTCCTCGGCGTATTCGGTGCCATGGGTGATGCAATGCTTGATGCTGCGCGCGACCATCGCCCGGTCTTCGGGGTGGACGCCTTCGAGATAGGCGCTGATGGGCAACTGGCGCGACAGGTTCGGGTCGACGCCATGGAGCAGGGCGAAATGCGCGTCGGCAATGAAGCGATCCTCGCTGATGTCCCAATCCCAGGTGCCCAGCGCATCGGTGGCCGCCAAGGCCAGTTGCAGGCGTTCTTCGCTTTCCTGCTGGGCCTTGAGGCTGGCTTCGGAGCGCCGTTCGAATTCCTGGGCCAGGCGTCGCCGTTCGCTGGTCTCGATGGCGGTGACCAGGATGCCGGCCACGCTGCCGCGTTCGTCGTGCACGGGGCTGTAGGTCAGGTCCAGCCAGACATCACAGAGGCGGCCGCCAAACGGCATGCGCCAGCGCTGGTCGCGGCAGGTGCGCATGCGGCCTTGCAACACGCCGTGATAAATCCTTTCGGTTTCGCCCCGTAGCTCCGGCCAGGCCGTGTGGGTGGGCTGGCCGAACGCCCTGGGGTGCTTGTCGCCGACCAGCCGGGCGTAGGCGTCGTTGTACAGATGGATCAGCTGCGGCCCCCACAGCACCGCCATCGGCATGGGCGAATGGAGCACGATGTCCACGGCGGTGCGCAGGCTCTGGGGCCAGGTTTCGCTGGCGCCCAGCGGGCTGGTGGTCCAGTCCAGGCGGGCGATCAACTGCTGTGTGTCGCTGCTGGCGGGTATTGCGTTCATCACGGGAGTCCCTGGATGTCATGTCGATGCTGCGGCTTCTACTATCCTCTGAAGAAGTTAAGCGCGGGTTGATCTGAAGTTTTTCTGGCTCGGGTCAGCGTGTCCATTGAAGTTCGCGGATGTTTTTATGGCCATGGAAATTGATCCTTTGTTACGAATCCTGGCAAGCCAGGACGGCTCCGACCTCTACATGTCCACCGGCGCGCCGCCCTGCGCGCGTTTCGAAGGTGTGCTCAAGCCGCTGAGCAACCAGGCGTTCAAGGTCGGCGACATCGCCGGGCTTGCCGAGTCATTGATGGACGCCGAACAGCGCCTTGAGTTCGATCGGGAACTGGAAATGAACCTGGCGATTTCCCTGGCCGGCGTCGGACGCTTCCGCGTCAACATCTTCAAGCAGCGCAATGACGTGTCCATGGTCATACGCAACGTCAAGCTGGACATCCCGCGCTTCGAAGACCTGAAACTGCCCAAGGTGCTGCTTGAGACCATCATGCACAAGCAAGGGTTGATGCTGTTCGTCGGCGCCACGGGTTCGGGCAAATCGACGTCGCTGGCGGCGCTGATCGATTACCGCAACCGCAACAGCAGCGGCCACATCATCACCATCGAGGATCCGGTGGAATATATTCACCGGCACAAGAAATCCATCGTCAACCAGCGGGAAGTGGGCGTGGATACCCGCAGCTTCCACGCCGCCCTCAAGAACACCTTGCGCCAAGCGCCGGATGTGGTGCTGATCGGCGAAATTCGCGACCGTGAAACCATGGAACATGCCTTGGCCTTCGCCGACACCGGCCATCTGGTGATCTCCACCTTGCATGCCCACAACGCCAACCAGGCCCTGGACCGGGTGATCAATTTTTTTCCGGAGGAACGCCGGGCGCAACTGCTTCACGACTTGGGCAACAACCTCAAGGCCTTCGTCTCCCAGCGCCTGGTACGCACCCGCACCGGCCAGCGGCGGGCGGCGGTGGAAGTCATGCTCGGCTCGCCCACGGTGGCCGACCTGATCCGGCGCAACGAGCTGGGTGAGCTCAAGGGCATCATGGAGAAATCCGAAGAACTGGGCATGCAGACGTTCGACCAAGCGTTGTTCAACCTGGTGGTGGAAGGGGCGATCGATGAAGAAGAGGCGTTGAAAAATGCCGATTCGGCGAACAATTTGCGCTTGCGGCTCAAGCTCCATGCGGAGTCGGGGGCGGCGCCACCGGCTGATCCGTCGGCGGGCGGGGAATGGGGGCTTATGGACTGATCGATTCGTAGCGCAGCCGCGTTATCGTTCATCGCGAGCAAGCTCGCTCCCACAGGGGACTGTTTGCACCCAAGATCCCTTGTGGGAGCGAGCTTGCTCGCGATGAGGCCCTCAAGCCCAGCGAAACATTCAGATCAGCTCGCCAGCTCCACCCGCCCACGAAACTGCTCCAACGCCTCGGGGTTAGCCAGTGCATCGGTGTTCTTGACCGCCTCGCCATGCACCACATTGCGCACCGCCAGCTCCACCACCTTGCCGCTGATGGTCCGCGGAATATCGCTGACCGCGAGGATCTTCGCTGGCACATGACGCGGTGTGGTGTTGGCGCGGATGACCTGGCGAATCTTCTGCTCCAAGGCGTCATCCAGCACCACGCCATCGCGCAGGCGCACGAACAGCACCACCCGCACATCCCCCTGCCATTGCTGGCCGATGGCGACGCTGTCGAGGACCTCTTCGACTTTTTCCACCTGCCGATAGATTTCCGCTGTGCCGATGCGCACCCCTCCAGGGTTGAGCACCGCGTCGGAGCGTCCGTGGATCAGCAGGCCGCCGTGGGGCAGTTCTTCGGCGTAGTCCCCCTGGGCCCAGACGCCGGGAAACTGGCTGAAATAGGAGGCGCGAAGTTTTTCCTGGTGGGGATCGTTCCACAGCCCGATGGGCATCGCCGGGAAATGCCGGGTGCACACCAGTTCGCCTTTTTCGCCCACCACCGCTTCGCCGGCCTCGTTCCAGACTTGCACCGCCATGCCCAGGCTCTTGCCCTGCATTTCTCCCCGGCGCACCGGGGCCAACGGGTTGCCGTTGACGAAGCACGACACGATGTCGGTGCCGCCGGACATCGAGGCCAGGCACACGTCGGCCTTGAAGTCGCGGTAGACATAATCGTAACTGTGGGGCGCCAGGGCCGAGCCGGTGGACAGGATGGTCCTGAGGCTGCCCAGGTCGTGGGTCTGGCGTGGCTTGATGCCCTGGCTTTCCAGGGCGGCCAGGTATTTGGGGCTGGTGCCGAACACGCTGACGCGTTGCCGGTCGATCAGGTCGAGCAGGCGCTCCGGGCCGGGGTGGAACGGCGAGCCGTCATACAGCACCACCGCGCAGCCTACCGCCAGCGCCGACGCCAGCCAGTTCCACATCATCCAGCCGCAAGTGGTGTAGTAAAACAGCCGGTCTTCGGGGCCCAGGTCCACGTGCAAACCGTGCTCCTTGGCATGTTGCAGCAGCACGCCGCCGGTGCCGTGGACGATGCACTTCGGCACGCCGGTGGTGCCGCTGGAATAGAGAATGTACAGCGGGTGATCGAACGGCACGGGCGTGAACACCGGCTCGCCGCCCCGTTGGTAGAAACCGTCCCACAGCGCCACGCGGGCCGCGGTCTTGAAGTCTTCGATGAGGGCATCGGGCTGGGCGTAGGGCAGCACGATCAATTGTTGCAGCGACGGTAGCCGTTCGAGGATCTCGTTGACCTTGGGCCGCTGGTCGATGGTTTTCCCGGCATAGCGATAGCCGGCGCAGGTGATCAGCACCTTGGGCTCGATCTGGCCGAACCGGTCAATCACGCCCTGGGTGCCGAAGTCCGGCGACGAGCACGACCAGATGGCGCCCAGGCTGGTGGTGGCGAGCATGCCCACCAACGTTTGCCAGGTGTTGGGCATGCAGGCGGCGACCCGATCGCCCTGGGTCACGCCGACGGCTTTCAGGCTTTGTTGCAAGCCGGCGACATGGGCGGCGAGATCGGCCCAGGTCAGTTGCTCTTCGTCGCCGTTTTCACTGACGGCTACCACCGCCACGGCACTGTCGCGGCGGCGCAGCAGGTGTTCGGCAAAATTCAGCGTCGCCCCTGGAAACCAGCGGGCACTGGGCATTTGCGGGCCTTCTTCGAGCACCGCACTAGGCGCTTGCTGGAAGCGAATCTCGAAGAAGTCAACGATGGCCTGCCAGAAGGCTTCGCGCTGCTCGATGCTCCAGGCGTGCAGGGTTGGGTAGTCGTTGAGTTGCAGCAAGTGCCGTTCGTTGACGAACCGGCGAAAGGCATCCATTCGCGACTGGGCGATGCGTTCGGGGCTGGGTTGCCAGAGGATGTCGGACATGGTTTGCCTCTTGTTTTGGGGCCTGCAAATAGTTCAGCACAAGGCGCCGGATGTGGCGAGGAGCGCTTCTGTGGCGAGGGAGCTTGCTCCCGC
>NZ_JAOSHO010000298.1 GCF_025917275.1 Pseudomonas agronomica
AGCCCGGCGGGATTCAATCTTTGGCCACCGGGATGTAAGTCATCAAAAAAAGTGTCGATATCCTGCGCGAATCAGTTGATTTTGAAACGCAGGCGCAAGCCACGCAAACCGAAGCTTACCCAAGGCCAGAGCAAGGCACTGACCAGGGCCGGCAAGACCAGCGCCAGGGTCGGCTGGCGATTGCCGGTCAACGCACTGAGCCATAGTTGCACCAGCTGTGCCAGGCCAAAGATCACCAGGATCACCAGGCACTGTTGCCACATTGGGAACATCCGCAGGCGCTGTTGCAACGACAGCACCAGGAACGTGATCAAGGTCAGGATCAGCGCGTTCTGGCCCAGCAACGTGCCATAAAGCACGTCTTCGGCCAGCCCCAGGCACCAGGCCGTGACCATGCCGACCTTGTGCGGCAAGGCCAGGGCCCAGAAGGCCAGCAGCAAGGCCAGCCACAGCGGGCGCAGGATTTCCATGAACTGCGGCAGCGGTGAAACGCTGAGCAACAGGCCGATGGCGAAGGTCAGCCAGACTATCCAGCCGTTACCGGATCGAGTACTGCTCATTCTTCTCGTGCTCCCCTGGTGGCAGGCGTAGCGGCGGGCGTCGAGGCCGGTGGCTTGGCCGCAGGCTTCGCAGGTTGACTCGCCGGCTGGCGGGCAGCCGGCTGATGGGCGGCCGGCTTGGCAGGTGTCGCGGCGGGCGTGGTGGCCGGCGGCGTCGCGGCAGGCGTTGTCACCTGAGGCTTGGGCACGGTAGCCGGGACAGGTGCAGGGGCGGGTGACGTCGGGGTGGCCGAATCGCCGCCCTGCCGGTCCTGGGCTTCCTGGGCCACGGCAGCATCGTTGGCTCGTTCTTCAGGCGTGCGGTTGTCGCTGAACACCAGCAGCAGGTAACGGCTGCGGTTCAGCGCGGCGGTCGGCACCGCGCGCACGATGGCAAACGGCTGGCCGGAATCGTGGATGACCTCCTTGACCGTCGCCACCGGATAACCGGCAGGGAATCGCTGGCCGAGGCCGGAGCTGACCAGCAGGTCGCCTTCCTTGATGTCGGCGGTGTCGGCCACATGCCGCAGCTCCAGGCGTTCCGGGTTGCCGGTACCGCTGGCAATCGCGCGCAAGCCGTTGCGATTGACCTGCACGGGAATGCTGTGGGTGGTGTCGGTCAACAGCAGGACACGGGAGGTATAGGGCATCAACTCAACCACCTGCCCCATCAGGCCACGGGCATCGAGCACCGGCTGGCCGAGGACCACGCCGTCGCGCTCGCCCTTGTTGATGATGATGCGGTGGGTGAACGGGTTGGGATCCATGCCGATCAACTCGGCCACTTCGACCTTCTCGTTGACCAGCGCGGAGGAGTTGAGCAACTCGCGCAGCCGAACGTTCTGCTCGGTGAGGGCCGCCAGCTTCTGCATGCGCCCCTGCAACAGCAGGTTTTCGGTCTTGAGTTTTTCGTTTTCGGCGACCAGTTCGGTCCGGCTGCCAAACTGACTGGCCACACCCTGCCACAACCGTTGCGGCAGGTCGGTGATCCAGTAGGACTCCATCAACACCAGCGACATCTGGCTGCGCACTGGCTTGAGCAGCGTGAAACGGGCATCCACCACCATCAGCGCAACCGATAGCACGGCCAACACCAGCAGGCGCACACCCAATGAGGGGCCTTTGGCAAAAAGCGGTTTAATAGGCCGCTCCTCCCAGGCAAATGTTTTCTTTATTCATACGGCATCAAACCGGCCTGGATACGAATGACAGAAGATAAACGCCAACGGGCAGCACTGCAAAGTGCTGCCCGGGAGCGAACAACATAGACCATCCAGCCGAGCTTATTCGCTGGAGAGCAAGTCCATGGTGTGCTTGTCCATCATTTCCAATGCACGGCCACCGCCGCGGGCAACGCAGGTCAACGGGTCTTCGGCAACGATCACCGGCAGGCCGGTTTCCTGGGCCAGCAGCTTGTCGAGGTCACGCAGCAGCGCGCCACCACCGGTCAGCACCAGGCCGCGCTCGGCGATGTCCGACGCCAGCTCTGGCGGGGACTGCTCCAGGGCGCTCTTGACCGCCTGGACGATGGTCGCCAGCGACTCTTGCAGCGCTTCGAGCACTTCGTTGGAGTTGAGGGTGAACGCGCGTGGAACGCCTTCGGCCAGGTTGCGACCGCGAACGTCGACTTCGCGCACTTCGCCGCCCGGGTAGGCCGTGCCGATTTCCTGCTTGATACGCTCGGCGGTGGATTCGCCGATCAGGCTGCCGTAGTTGCGACGCACATAAGTGATGATCGCTTCGTCGAAACGGTCGCCGCCTACACGGACGGATTCGGCATAGACCACACCGTTGAGGGAGATCAGCGCGATTTCAGTGGTACCGCCACCGATATCGACGACCATCGAACCGCGGGCCTCTTCCACCGGCAAGCCGGCACCGATGGCTGCGGCCATTGGCTCTTCAATCAGGAATACTTCGCGTGCGCCGGCACCAAGGGCCGATTCACGGATGGCGCGACGTTCCACCTGGGTGGATTTGCACGGCACGCAGATCAGCACGCGAGGGCTCGGCTGCAGGAAACTGTTTTCGTGAACCTTGTTGATGAAGTACTGCAGCATCTTTTCGCAGACGCTGAAGTCGGCGATCACGCCGTCTTTCATTGGGCGAATGGCTGCAATGTTGCCCGGTGTACGGCCCAGCATGCGCTTGGCTTCCGTACCGACAGCCACGACACTTTTCTGGTTACCGTGGGTGCGGATGGCCACGACCGAGGGTTCATTCAGGACGATACCGCGCTCGCGCACGTAAATAAGGGTGTTGGCAGTGCCCAGGTCGATGGAAAGATCGCTGGAAAACATGCCACGCAGTTTCTTGAACATGGGAAAGGGACCCTAGGCAACGCGTGGGTAAAAAAGTGCGGCAAACTCTAACAACGACAGGGATTTTGGGCAAGGCGCCAATATGTTAAATTGGCCGCTTTTCTGTGCACCAAACCCTACAATCGCGGCCGTAGCCCGTTGAGATGGTAGTGTTCCGACAATCTAACACACGGACAGACTGCGTCCGTTTTGTTTTCCACTGGAGAATCCCATGGCGCTTGAACGCTCCGACGTGGAAAAAATCGCTCATCTGGCCTGCCTGGGCCTCAATGAAGCCGATCTTCCACACATTACTTCTGCCCTGAACAGCATTCTCGGGCTGGTCGACGAAATGCAGGCGGTCGATACCGACGGTATCGAGCCGCTGGCCCATCCACTGGAAGCCAGCCAGCGCCTGCGCGCCGACGTCGTGACCGAGTCCAATCACCGCGAGGCCTACCAGTCCATCGCGCCAGCGGTCGAAAACGGCCTGTACCTGGTTCCGAAAGTCATCGACTAAAGGGAAAGAGCCTCTCATGCATCACATGACCCTGGCCGAGATCGCCCGCGGACTCGCCGACAAGAAGTTTTCCTCCGAAGAGCTGACCAAGGCCCTGCTGGCGCGCATCGCCCAGCTCGACCCGCAGCTCAACAGTTTCATCAGCCTCACCGAAGAACTGGCCCTGGGCCAGGCCAAGGCCGCCGACGCACGTCGCGCCAACGGCGAGAGCGGCGCCCTGCTCGGCGCGCCGATCGCCCACAAGGACCTGTTCTGCACCCAGGGCATCCGCACCAGCTGCGGCTCGAAGATGCTCGACAACTTCAAGGCCCCGTACGATGCCACCGTGGTCGCCAAGCTGGCCGCCGCCGGCACCGTGACCCTGGGCAAGACCAACATGGACGAATTCGCCATGGGTTCGGCCAACGAGTCGAGCCACTACGGCGCCGTGAAAAACCCGTGGAACCTGGAACACGTGCCGGGTGGCTCGTCCGGCGGTTCCGCCGCCGCCGTGGCCGCGCGCCTGCTGCCGGCCGCCACCGCCACCGACACCGGTGGCTCGATTCGCCAGCCGGCGGCGTTCACCAACCTCACCGGCCTGAAGCCGACCTACGGTCGCGTCTCGCGCTGGGGCATGATCGCCTACGCCTCCAGCCTCGACCAGGGCGGCCCCCTGGCCCGCACCGCCGAAGACTGCGCGATCCTGCTGCAAGGCATGGCCGGCTTCGACCCGAACGACTCCACCAGCATCGACGAACCCGTGCCGGACTACAGCGCCAGCCTCAACGGCTCGCTGCAAGGCCTGCGCATCGGCGTGCCGAAGGAATACTTCAGCGCCGGCCTCGACCCGCGCATCGCCGAGCTGGTCCACAACAGCGTCAAGGAGCTGGAGAAGCTCGGCGCGGTGATCAAGGAAATCAGCCTGCCGAACATGCAGCACGCGATTCCGGCGTACTACGTGATCGCCCCGGCGGAAGCCTCCTCGAACCTCTCGCGCTTCGACGGCGTGCGCTTCGGCTATCGCTGCGAAAACCCGGAAAACCTGGTCGACCTGTACAAGCGCTCCCGTGGCGAAGGCTTCGGTGCCGAAGTGCAGCGCCGGATCATGGTTGGCGCCTACGCGCTGTCCGCCGGCTACTACGATGCCTACTACCTCAAGGCGCAGAAGATCCGCCGCCTGGTGAAGAACGACTTCATGGCCGCCTTCAACGAGGTCGATATCATCCTCGGCCCGACCACGCCGAACCCGGCCTGGAAGCTCGGCGCCAAGAACAGCGACCCGGTCGCCGAGTACCTGGAAGACGTCTACACCATCACCGCCAACCTCGCCGGCTTGCCGGGCCTGTCCATGCCGGCCGGTTTCGTCGATGGCCTGCCGGTGGGCGTGCAGTTGCTCGCGCCGTATTTCCAGGAAGGCCGCCTGTTGAACGTTGCCCATCAGTATCAATTGAATACCGACTGGCACACCCGCACCCCAACCGGCTTCTGAGGAGAAACACATGCAATGGGAAGTCGTGATCGGGCTGGAGATTCATACCCAGCTCACCACCCGGTCGAAAATCTTTTCCGGTAGCTCGACCACTTTCGGTTCCGAGCCCAACACCCAGGCCAGCCTGGTGGACCTCGGCATGCCCGGCGTGCTGCCAGTGCTCAACGCCGAAGCGGTGCGCATGGCGGTGATGTTCGGCCTGGCGATCGATGCCGAGATCGGCCAGCACAACGTGTTCGCCCGCAAGAACTACTTCTACCCGGACCTGCCCAAGGGCTACCAGATCAGCCAGATGGAGTTGCCGATCGTCGGCAAGGGTCACCTGGACATCGCCCTGGAAGACGGCACGGTCAAGCGCGTCGGCATCACCCGGGCGCACCTGGAAGAAGACGCCGGCAAGAGCCTGCATGAAGAGTTCAACGGTGCCACTGGCATCGACTTGAACCGTGCTGGCACACCGCTCCTGGAAATCGTCTCCGAGCCGGACATGCGCAGCGCCAAGGAAGCCGTGGCCTACGTCAAGGCGATCCATGCGCTGGTGCGCTACCTGGGCATCTGCGACGGCAACATGGCTGAAGGCTCGCTGCGTTGCGACTGCAACGTGTCGATCCGTCCGAAAGGCCAGGCCGAATTCGGCACCCGCTGCGAGATCAAGAACGTCAACTCGTTCCGCTTCATCGAGAAGGCGATCAACAGCGAAATCCAGCGCCAGATCGAACTGATCGAGGACGGCGGCAAGGTCATCCAGCAGACCCGCCTGTACGACCCGAACAAGGACGAGACCCGTCCGATGCGCAGCAAGGAAGAAGCCAACGACTACCGTTACTTCCCCGATCCGGACCTGCTGCCGGTGGTCATCGAGAACTCGTTCCTCGACGAGGTACGCGCCACCCTGCCGGAGCTGCCACCGCAGAAACGCGAGCGCTTCCAGGCGCAGTTCGGGCTGTCGAGCTATGACGCCAACGTGCTGGCCACCAGCCGCGAGCAGGCCGATTACTTCGAAAAAGTCGTGAGCATCGGTGGCGACGCCAAGCTGGCGGCCAACTGGGTGATGGTCGAGTTGGGCAGCCTGTTGAACAAGCAGGGCCTGGAAATCGACGAGTCGCCGGTCTCGGCCGAGCAACTGGGCGGCATGCTGCTGCGGATCAAGGACAACACCATTTCCGGCAAGATCGCCAAGATGGTGTTCGAAGCCATGGCCAATGGCGAAGGCAGCGCTGACGAGATCATCGAGAAACGCGGCTTGAAGCAGGTCACCGACACCGGTGCGATCAGCGCCGTGCTCGATGAAATGCTCGCGGCCAACGCCGAGCAGGTCGAACAGTACCGTGCTGCAGACGAAGCCAAGCGCGGCAAAATGTTCGGCTTCTTTGTCGGCCAGGCCATGAAAGCCTCCAAGGGCAAGGCCAACCCGCAACAGGTCAACGAACTGCTGAAAAGCAAGCTCGAGGGCTGATTGCCATGGAGCCAGTCTTTGAATCTGGCTCACCCCCCTGTGGGAGCGAGCTTGCTCGC
>NZ_JAOSHO010000299.1 GCF_025917275.1 Pseudomonas agronomica
GCTGGCGCAACCAGTCGGCCCGAGACAGGCCCGACGCGCGGATCAGCGTCGGCAGCTCCGCGTCCTCGCGCAATTGCGCCAGGCTGCCCAGGGCCAGCAGCCGCCCTCGGGTGAGGATCGCGGCGCGGTTGATGTGCGCCTCCACACCCGGCAAGACGTGGGAGCAGAGAATGATGCTGGTGCCCTGCCAGCGCAGGCGATCAAGCAATTGATAGAGATCCTGGGTGGCGATAGGGTCCAGGCCCACGGTCGGTTCATCCAACAGCAGCAGGCGCGGTTGGCCGAGCAAGGCCTGGGCCAGGCCGAGGCGCTGGCGCATGCCTTTGGAATAGGTGCGCACCGGCCGTTTCGCCGCGCCCGCCAGGCCCACCTCCTCCAGCAAGCGCTCGACCTGCTCAGGCGCCGCGCCTTTGAGCCGGGCGAAATGCTGCAGGGTTTCCAACCCGCTCAACTGCGGATAGAACATGACGTTCTCCGGCAGATAGCCGAGCATGCGCCGCACGTTCGGGTCGCTGGGCCCGCGGCCGAAGACCCGCACCTGCCCCGAGCTGGCCTGCAGCAAACCGAGAATCAACTTCATGGTGGTGGTCTTGCCCGCGCCGTTGTGCCCGAACAGGCCGAGCACTTCGCCTTGGGCCAGGGTCAAGTCAAGCCCGTGCAGCACAGCGACGTCGCCATAATGCTGGCTGACGCCTTCGATTTCGACGACGTTCAAGACGCGTCCTCCTGGGCAACGTTGCGTTGAAAGGGTTGAATGGGCGCTTGCATCAGCGGATGGCTGTCCATCACGCCGGGAGATTTCATCACCGGGAAGGCCCGCTGCACCCAGCGCAGCAGTTCGACGCCCGGGCTGTTCATCAGCAAGCGCACCTGCGGGTACAACCACAGCAGCCGATCAACGTTATCGTTGGGTTCATAGGCGACGTCACCAAGGCCGTCGCTGTTGCGGTCCCAGCCCAGGTAGTCGCTCCAGTAATTGCCGCGCCCGTCCGCCGACCATTCCTGCAGCCGCGTGGCGACGTATTTGACCTGGCGCTGGTTATGGACGAAGGCATTGCCGGCGATACGGTTGTCCTCCGAGCCGGCGGTGAGGTGGATGCCCACGGCGCTGCGCTCGAAATGATTGCCTTCGATGCGGTTGAACAGCGAGTTGTAGATGAACAGCGCCTTGCCCTCGGCGCCGGTGATCATGGTGTCGCCGGTGGACCCGTCGCGCACATCCGTGACGAAGTTGTCGCGCAAGGTCGAATAGGTGATGTAGTTCATCAGGATCCCGTAGTTCTGGTCCTGTTCGGAGCGGTTGCCGATGACCGTCAGTTGGCGGCTTTGCATCAGCGCGTAACCGGTGCGGGTGCGCCGGGTGGTGTTGCCCAGCAGTTGGTTGTCGTTGGCGAACATGTAGTGCACGCCGTAGCGCAAATCCTCCAGGGTGTTGCCCTGGAGCAGGTTGCCGTTGGAGGTGTCGATGTAGATGCCGTCGCGGGTGTCGCGGATCTGGTTGCCGATGACCCGGGCGCCGTGCACCGCGTACAGGTGAATGCCATTGCCACGGTCCTGGGAACGCAGGCCCGGGTCGCCCTGGATGCGGTTGTCGATGAGGCTGACGTCCCGCGTGCCATCGACCCAGATGCCGAAGCCCTGGCCCTGCATGCGGTTCGCCCGCACCACCGCGCCTTGCCCTGCAGGCTGGATGAACACGGCGGCGTTCATGGCCGTCAGGTCATGGCCCCAGTCCAGGAATGTACAGCCCTGGACCTGGACGTTCGGCGCCCGGATGACCAGGCCGTTGCCCTCGCCCTGCCCCTGGAATACTGCGCCCGGCGCGCACGTGAGCGTCATGGGTTGATCAATGCTGAACGCGCCACGGTACTCACCGGCAGGCAGGCGCCATCGCTGGTCGCCCTCGGCCTGCAATGGCAAGTCCATGATCGACTGCGGCGCGCTGGACGCGCCGCCCGACCACAGACAGAACATCAGCGCAATGACCGTTCGATGAGCGTTTGCATGCGACATGTTCCCGGTCATTGCACCTGCCTCCTCGATGAATGACTCAGGCTTTTTCAACCAGCATGCGCCCGACCATTTCCATGTGCAGCGCGTGGCAGAACCAGCTGCAGTAGTACCAATGCAGGCCTGGCTTGTCGGCCATGAAGGTGATGGAAGAGGTTTGCTGCGGGCTGATCTCCATGCTCGCGCCGTGGTTGGTCATGACAAAACCGTGGGACACGTCCTCGATCTGGTCGATGTTGGTGATCGTCACCGTCACCTCGTTGCCCTGCTTGACGGTGAACTCCGTCAGGCCGTACGCCGGTGCCATGGAGGTCATGTAGACCCGCACCTTGTTGCCGTCGCGGATGACCTTGTTGTCAGTCTCCAGGTTGATGCCGTCCTTCTTCGCCCGGGCCACGGTGTCGGCGAAAAACGGGTCGTTGCGGTTCCAGATCTTCTGGGTCTTGATCTGGTCGCGCCGCGCGAGGATGCAGTCGTGGGGCTCGGCGAAGGCCGGGCCGTCGTGGACCAGTTTCATTTCGTCGCCAGAGATATCTATCAGTTGGTCGTTCTCAGGGTGCAGCGGGCCGGTGGGCAGGAAGCGGTCCTTGGAGAACTTGCACAGCACCACCAGCCACTTGCCGTCGGCATCACTGGTTTCGGTCAGGGACGCATGGTTGTGCCCGGGCTGGTACTGCACGTCGAGTTTCTGCTTGATGTAATTGACCTTCTCGCCCTTGTAGGCGCGGATGGCCTCGTCCATGTTCCACTTCACCACCTGGCTGTCGATGAACAGCGTGGTGTAGGCGTTGCCGCGTCCGTCGAAGGTCGTGTGCAGCGGCCCCAGGCCCAGTTCCGGCTCGGCGACGATGACTTCGCGCGGGTCTTTGTAGCGGTCGTTGAACAAGTCATCCAGGCGGTCGATGGCGATCATCGACACCGTCGGCGAGAGCTTGCCGTTGGCGATGAAATATTTGCCGTCGGGCGAGGTATTGAGGCCATGGGGATTCTTCGGCACGGGGATATAGCGGGTGAACTCGCTGTCCTTGCCGTCGACTTTACGACCGTCCACCACCGGCACCTTGGAACCGTCCAGGTTGATGAACTTGCCGGCCTTGATCGCCGCCTCGATGCGCGGGATGTTGAACACCACGACCCAGTCGCGCTCGTTGCGCATCATGCCGCCCAGGTCGTAGGCCTTCTCCGAGTTGTAGCAGGTGCTGGCGGCGTATTTGCCGGTGTAGTCGGCGTCCGAGTTGTCCAGGTTGCCGTCGACGATGACCTGGAAGGCCATCTCCATTTTCTCGGCATCGATGGCGTTGAACATCGTGAAGCTGTTCTTGTCCTGCAGGTCGAAGGTGTGACCGTCGTTGGGGTGCGGAATGACGAACTCGGCGTTGGCGAACACGTACTTGGTGTACGGCACCTTTTGCAGGCGCAGGCCGTGGATGGCTTGCACGTTGGGCACGGTGAGGATCTTGTCGCACTTCATGATGTCGAGGCGAATGCGCGCGACCCGCGAGTTGGCCTTGTCGTTGATGAACAGGTATTTGCCGTCGTACTTGCCGTCGGTCATGGAGATGTGCGGGTGATGGCAATCGCCGTTCTTATATTTGGCGCTGTCGCCGAGGATGTGCTTGCTCTCGTTGGTCAGGCCCCAGCCGGTCGCCGAATCGACGTTGAACACCGGGATGCGCATCAGCTCGCGCATCGATGGCACACCGAGCACCCTCACCTCGCCTTGGTGGCCGCCGCTCCAGAAACCGTAGTACTCGTCGAGTTCGCCGGGCCCGACGTGGATCTTCGACTTGGCCTCCTTGGCCGCTGCCGCCCAGGACTCGCGGGTGAACGTCCCGGCCCCCAGTGCGGTGGCACCGGCCAAGACCGCGCCAGTGACCGCGCCAGTGCCGAGGAATGTCCGCCGGCTGACGCCCCTGGGCTCTTGCGCTGCGTCAGGCGTCGGGATTTTTTTATCGCTCATGCTGTGTGTGCTCCGTGAAGAATAAAAGGGTCGAGGCCAGGTCTTGCGCGCCGTTCAAGGCGTCGGCTCCACCTGCACCACCGGGATTCGTTGCGGGTCGGCCGGGGTTGCCTTGCCACGTTTCTTGCGCTTGTTGATCAAGGGCGGGCATTTGTTTTCGTTGTGCCAGGTCATCTGGCAGTCGAGGCAGTAGTGGCACTCGTTGGCGTTGATCCGGCCGTCGGGGTGGATCGCCTGGATCTCGCATTCCTTGGCGCACAGTTGGCACGGGTTGCCGCACTCCTTGCGACGCTTGAGCCAGTCGAACAGGCGCAAGCGGGTAGGCATCGCCAGCGCGGCGCCGAGTGGGCAGATGTAGCGGCAATAGACTTTGCGGGTAAACAGGTTGATCACCAGCAGCCCCGCCGCGTAGGCGACGAACCACCATTGGCGGTCGAACTTGAGGGTGATGGCGGTCTTGAACGGCTCCACTTCGGCCAGTCGTTCGGCGGTGGCCATCGACTCCAGCGAGACGCCGAACAGCACCAGCAAAATGATGTACTTGATTGCCCACAGGCGCTCATGAACGGCGAACGGCAGCTCGTATTGCGGCACCTTGAGCTTGCGCGCCAGCTCGTTGATCAGTTCCTGCAACGCGCCGAAGGGGCATAGCCAGCCGCAGAACACCCCGCGTCCCCAGAGCAGGATGCTGGCGGCGGTGAACACCCAGAGGATGAAGATCAGCGGATCGGTGAGGAACAGTTCCCAGCGGAAACCTTCGAACAGCGCGTGGACGAAGGTCAGTACGTTGACCACCGACAACTGCGCCAGCGCGACGCCGCCGAGGAACACCACGGTGAACACCAGGTAGCCGCGACGCACCCAATGCAGCAGTTTGGGCCGCCGGGCCAGGGAGTCCTGGAAAAACAGGATCGCCGTCAGCACCAACAACGCCGCGCCGAGCACGCTGATCTCGACACTTTTCTGGTACCAGAGGGTCAACCACATCGGCCGGCTGGCTTCTTCGGCCGCCGCCATTTGCTCGGCCGTCGGTAATGGCCGCTCCAGGTAGGGCTCGGGCAATTGATAGCCGAGTTCGAAACTGCTGAAGGTGCCGCTGACCGGCCCGGTCTGGCGCCGCACCAGCAGTTCCAGGCTCCACGGCGCGCCCGGGTCGAAACGGTGGGCGGCGCGAATGATGAAAATCGCCATTTCGTCGAAGTCCGGCATATCGGCGGCTGCAACATCATCCAGACGCTGGAAATCCAGGTCGCGGAAACTGATGGTGTCGCCTGACTGGCGCAATTGCACCCGGTCGAAAATCCCCCCGCGCACGTAGCCCGAGCCCTTGAAGGAATAGCGGCCGCTGCCCATCACCGCGATCGCCTGCTCGCCCGGCTTGAGCTCGGCCATCAGCGTGCGGTACTGCGTCTCGCCCAGCAGATTGCGGCCGACGGTGGGTGGGTTGAGGTGGGTGACGTAGAGGTCGATGAAGGTGTCGTTCACCTGCTCGCCACTGGCGGTTTCGACGTGTTCGGCTTCGGTGCCTTTGAACGAGGCGTCGACCTGGCCACGGGTCAGGTGCAGGCGCCGCACCGCGCCGTTGCCCACCAGGGTGGCCCAATCGGCGGGCTGGTAGACATCGTCCCGCACCCGGGCCGGCGCCACGGCCAATCCGGCATCGCCCTTGACCAGGCCCAGGGACACGGCGACGTCGTGGGCGGCGCGCATGATGACTTCATTGACCACCATCGCCGTCACGGTGGCGCCGGCGATCGCATCGACCGTCACCGCATTCGGGTCGCTGGAGTGTCCGACCACCACCCGCTGGTTGACCTTGATGCCGCTGTAGCGTGCGCTGAAGGCGTGGAGTTTTTCTTCGGCAATGCCGATGAGGAGAATGGGTTCGTGGTGTTCCAGCACGTAGGCGTCGAGGATCACACCGGCGGGATCGAGGATCACCTGGACGTTGATCGGCTTGCCTGAATAGGCCGGAATGTTCACCACATCCAGGCTTTGGAACACGTAGCCGAGGACCTTGCCGGCGGCGGAGAGTTTGCGAACCTTGAAAGGGCTTTCGGGCTCGGAAGTCGAATCGACCTGCCCCAGGACGTGGTGGATGCGTTGTCGCTCGATTTCACCGTAGTCCTTGGCCTGGACAGCGCCGGCAAACATCAGAAGTAGAAGGAACAGCCCGCAAAGCCGAGAACGGGATGGGTGCAGCATCGCAAAGGGACGGGTCATGAGCGCCAGGGCTTGAAGACAGGATCTTGGCGACCATTCTGCGGCCCGCCCCTGCCCTCGGCCCTTGATTGAAATCAACTCGGCGTTGATAACCCTTTTTTCCAGCCACTCCAATCCCCCGTGGCGAGGGAGCTTGCTCCCG
>NZ_JAOSHO010000003.1 GCF_025917275.1 Pseudomonas agronomica
TTACTGCGCGGCGCATCCATTCCCGGAATGTCCAAGAAGTGGCCCGGCTCGAAGCTGCCTGGACCAATAGTGTCGAAAGAGCCTTTGGACAATGGGTAGTTGGTTTGCTGATTGGTGTTGTAATCCACGCCCAAGGCCCAATCGCTGGCCAGGCCGAACAGTTGAGCCTGGTGAGTCAGCTCGATACGGTCACCGTTGACCTCCTGATCGTGCCGCTGGCGGTAACCGCCGGAGCGGGTGATGGCGCTGTTGTCGCTGTTGTAGCGGTAGACCTCAAGGTTGCGGTAATCACGCTGGCCGTCGTAATGGTAGAAGGTATTGCGCAACTGGGTGTTGTCGTCCAGATGGTAGTCGGTGATCGAGCGTATCCAGCGGGTGCGCTGCTCGTAGCGGCCGTCCTCGACGTTGTAGTTGTTGAAGCGGTTGTGCTTGTCGATCTGCAGCTGGCCGGTCAGCGGTTGCAGCACCGGCGCGCCCCAGTAGGGGCTGTCTTCCTTCTCCTCCAAGTATTCGATCGCCAACGTATGGGAGAGTCGGTCGTTGATGTCACTAAGCAGCGAGAAGGCCAGGTTGCCCGCACCGTTCTCCTGGCGATCGATGTAGCCGTTGCTGCTGGTGCGGCTGTAGTCGAGGCGTGCATAGTGGCGTGGGCCATCGCCGCTGTTGAGCGCTTTATTGAAGCCGACCGCGGTTTCCCAGGTGTCGTACCAACCGTAGCTCATCCGGCCTTCGAAGATGTCTTCCTCGCGGTTGGCAAGCTTGGTGATCACGTTCAGGCTTCCACCCACGGCACCGCTGCCGTTGAGGAACGAGGAGGGGCCGCCGAGCAATTCCACCCGGTCATAAATCCAGGCGCCGACCGGACGTGCTGCGCCGCCGTATTGCAGATTGATGCCGTTGAACAGCTGACTGATCTGGGCACCGTTGAAGCCACGGTACGACACATAGCCGCCCCAGCCGGGTGGCGCAGAAGCGTTAACCCCAGGCAGAGCGTTCGCCGCGTCTTGAAAGTTGCGTGCGCCGATACGTTCCATAGTCTTGCGATCGGCCACGCTTACCGAGGCGGGATTTTCCCGGGCGCTGAGATTCAGGCGCGAGCCGCTTTCGATGGGGGTATCCAGGTCCAGGCGGGTGGCCGGTTTCGGCTGGTCGGCCGAGGCGTTGATGTAGCTGGTGGGTAAGTTCAGGGCAGTGTCTTGCGCCCACGCGCAGGTGCTGCCCGCGAGCAGCGCGAAAGTAGTCAAGCGAAACATGAAGAGCTTCCTGGCTTAATTCGATGAGCACACACTCGCCGCGTGTCATGCAGCGGCAAGTGGTGATGATGTCAAGGCGAAGGAAGCAGGGCGGGGGAGGCGCGAGGATTAATCAGCGGCCAGCGCTGCCTGGGTAGGCAACGGGTCGGTTGTGCGGGCAAGGGCTTGGCTGGCTCGCCGGCAAGCCGGGCGAGCAGCCCGAAAAACGCCGCCAGCAGGATCGCACCGAACAGGCTGGCAATGACGCAATCGCCGACGACGGGCAGTGAAGGGGGGGGTACGTCCCGCAGGCTTTCGAATGCTGCCCCGCCGTCTGTAGAGCAAAACAGTCCGCCATTCAAACCGCTCAACTGCAAGCCGGCCATTTGTCCATGGCCTGTCGCGCACAGCAACGAACCGAACAGGACGCTGAAATACAGCACCCAGGCAATCATCGATTTTTCGCGGCTGGCCAGCTTCATCAGCAAAGCTCGTTGGGAAGGAACGGTTTTTCGGCGGGCGGATTCTACATTTTTTGATCCGTCAGTGGGCTTTTAAACAGTCCGACATGCAGGCAACCGCCTTGCTGTCCGGTCTGTCATCGATATAAAAACCGTCTTGATTCGGCATCCTTACATCCGCCAAGGTCGTCGCATCCACTGTCGCGTTGGCGTCCAGCAGCTTGTTCATGTGCAGGATGTAGCCGGTCACCGCATAGACTTGCTCGTTGGACAAAGACTGTGGCGCCTGGAAGGGCATGGCTCTGCGTATGTAGTCGAAAAGCGTCGTTGCATAAGGCCAATAGCTGCCGACTGTCTTGAGCGGTTTGTCAGTCGTCAGCGTTCCTTCGCCCCCCGCCAACGCAGGGCCGACGCCGCCTTCGAGCTTCACGCCATGACAGCTGACGCAACTACTCATGTAGACCTTTTCACCATCCGCCACCGTTGCGCGCCCTGGAGGCAAGGCCTTGCCGTCGGGTGCCACGTCGATGCTCCAGCTGGCGATCTGCGCTTCGGTAACCATGGTGCCCAAACCGTACTGGGATTGTGCCGAGGCGTGATTCAGCGCACAGGCGCACAGCAAACCGATGAGTAACGATCCACCTTTAAGCCCGTCCATTGGTCACCTCCCCATTGCTGGAAACACGCCACGGTTGCACCGAATTGTTGTGGTAGAAAGAGACCTTGCCACGTTCATCGATCAACTGTTCCAGCATCGGCTGAATATAGCCGGTCTCGTCGATGGCGCGGCTCATGATCATCAATTCCTGGCCGTTCCATTCGAAAGGCGCCCTGAAGGCAGTCAGCGCCTTGGTCAGAATGGGCTCCTGTAATTTGGCTTGCGTCCAGTTATTGCCGCCGTCGACGGAGACATCGACACGGGTGATTTTGCCGTGGCCGCTCCAGGCGATGCCACGCATCTCATGCAGGCCCTTGCGTGTCAGTTTCTGGGTGCCGGAAGGGTAGGTGACCAGCGATTTGCATTCCATGACAAAGGAAAATTTCCGAGCTTTGCCGTCGGCCATCAAGTCGGTGTATTTGGCAGTTTCTTCCCGGCTGTAGGCGGGCGCGTCGGTGACGTGCAGTCGGCGCAGCCATTTGATGTGGGTATTGCCCTCGTAGCCGGGGACAAACAGGCGCAGCGGGTAGCCCTGTTCCGGCCTTAGACGCTCGCCGTTCTGGCTGTAGACGACCATCACATCGTCCAGGCATTTCTCGATGGGAATGCTGCGTGTCATTGCCGCGCCGTCCGCACCTTCGGCAATGATCCACTTGGCTTGCGGTTTGAGCCCGGCTTCATCCAGCAGTGTCTTCAAGGTAACGCCAGTCCACTCAGCACAACTCACCAGGCCACTGACTTCGGCGGCGGTTTTGCCCCACGGAGGTAGAAACGATGGGTTGCCCGAACACTCCATGAAGTGCACGCGCGACACAGCGGGGAACTGGCGTATCTCGTCCACGGTAAAGATCAAGGCTGTTTCGGTGAGGCCGTGGATCACCAATCGATGTTGCGCCGGATCGATTTGTGGGACGCCCGCGTGATGACGCTCATAGAACAGGCCGTTCGGGGTAATGATGCCGTCCAGCTCCTGAAGTGGCGAGGTGCTGTAGGCGGACATCGTGTCCTTCAGGCCGGGATACAGATTCCTGACGGCTTTGGTTTCGAACGTTGAAGGTTTGCCATAAGGGCTTGCCGTCGGGGCGCCAAGACTGCGGGTCCATTGCGGAACTTCAAGGGGCTGGCTCGGATCAAGCGGGGCGATGTTGGTCGTCTCTGCGTTGACCAGGGCGCTATCACTCAGAGCAAAGGCGGCAGTGCCAATAACGGCCCCACTTTTTATCAGGAAATCCCTGCGAGCCAAAGATGCCTGAGACGTGTCTTGCTTGGTGGGGACCATGGATTTTTTTGTCATTGTTGTTCCCTCTGGTTCTTTGTCGGGATGGACCCAACGGCAAGTCTATAGACCGATCGGTCGGTCTGTAGGTAGCCTAGAACGAAAAACGCGCGTGGTCCAGTCGCAAGGACAACCATCGGTGATGGAGCGTGAATGAGGGGGCGAGGGCGGCGGCGCATTTGAGGCGCCGCTGATGGCAGTCAAGCCAGGGGTGGCTCAACCTTCAGTCCGGGCAGGAGGGTGTCGCAGAAAAACGTCGCGATGGATTCCGGGGAGCGCGGGCCTCCGGGCTTGATCCACAAATAGCTGTAGTGATGAATACCAAGGATAGCCTTCACGGCTAACGAGTCCGATGTGCGGAAGGTCCCCTCGCTCGCGCCAGTCTTGAGGATTTGGGACCAGAGCTTTTCATACTGGCGGTGCAGGTCGAGCAACTCGGTCTGGCGCTCGCCAATAACCGAATACACCTCCCGAAAACATACCGTCATTTCGGCCAGGTGAGTGACAATCGTGCGCATCACGATGGCAGAGAACTGGCGAAATTTATCTTCCGCAGGCAGATCGCTCTCGCATAAAGGCGTGCCTTCTGCGATGAGCACCCGCAGATACCGGCTGGTGATTTCGAACAGCAATTCGTCCTTGCTGCCGATGTGGTAATACAGCGCGCCGCGAGCCAGGCCAGTGGCTTTCTCCAACTCAGCCATGCCGGTCGCGTGAAACCCGCGCGTCGAAAACAACTGCGCGGCGATTTTCAGTATTCGCTCCTTGGTGCTTGTTTCAGCAGGTTCGGCAGCGACGACGGCGTTCTTTTTTCCCATGGGTCGATTCCAACCGGTTGAGCGCCAATCATACCCATGCGTGCGCGCTGAAGGATACAGACGGGAGAGGCTCATCCCTAGGTCGTAGGAAGATGTTGTATTGACCGATCGGTACAGAGGCGCTTAACGTATTTTTAAAGGCGCGGTGGCGTCGAGCGTTCTGAGAGCCTGCCTGGGCATTGGGATCGA
This sequence comes from Pseudomonas agronomica, assembly GCF_025917275.1. Taxonomy (GTDB): domain Bacteria; phylum Pseudomonadota; class Gammaproteobacteria; order Pseudomonadales; family Pseudomonadaceae; genus Aquipseudomonas; species Aquipseudomonas agronomica. The sequence continues at coordinate 4,635 of NZ_JAOSHO010000003.1, forward strand.
CCATGATAATAAGCAAACCCGTAACGAAGGCGCCCAGCTCGTCAGCATCGGCAAGACTGATAGCGATGATCTGTTTCGCCATGCTCGCCTTTGCGGCGAACTCACTGCTGTGCCGCCTGGCGCTTAAGCACACCGCCATCGATGCTGCGAGTTTCAGCGTTGTCCGGCTGTTCAGCGGGGCCTTGGCGCTATGGCTGATGTGTGCCTCGAGACGGTCGCCAACCATAGTCAAAGGCAGTTGGAAGGGCGCTGCAACCTTGTTCATCTATGTTTTTGCTTTTTCCTTCGCGTACCGTCATTTGGAGACCGGGACGGGGGCGCTGCTGTTGTTTGGCGCGGTTCAACTGAGCATGGTTCTGTACGGCATGTTCAAAGGCGAAAGGATGCACACGCGGGCAATCGTTGGGTTTGTATTGGCAATTGCTGGCTTGGTCAGCCTGCTGCTTCCAGGCGCAGCCGCCCCTGACCCCGTCAGCGCACTTACGATGTTGTTATCGGGAGTGGCATGGGGGATCTACTCGCTGCTTGGCAAAACTGTCGCCGATCCGCTGGCAACCACAGCCGGCAACTTCTTGCGCGCGATTCCCCTGGTCCTGATGGCAAGCTTGCCGTTTCTCTCAGAGCTGCGGTGGGATCCGCAGGGGATACTTTATGCGGTTCTTTCCGGCGCGCTTGCGTCAGGCGTCGGTTACGCGGTCTGGTACGTCGCGGTGCGTCATCTGGCAGCGTTTCAAGCCGCGACGGTGCAACTGAGCGTGCCCATCCTGGCTTCGCTGGCTGGCATTGTTTTTCTGGGGGAAAGCCTGAGCGTAAGGATGGCGTTGGCATCCGTCGCTGTGCTGGGCGGCGTTGCGTTGGTGTTGAGTAGCAAGCAGTACGGCTGATTGACACCGGATGAATGATTGTTCGTTTGGCTATGGCCCAGTTCATCATCGGTAATTTAGTGAACTTTTACCCTGCCAATTTATTCCACTGGTGCAGACGTTGTGCGGGGGCATGACGCGTGGAAGTTCGCCAAATCACATGGGTGACAGGGCCTTCAATGAAAGTTAACACGTCACAATCCAATAACTCTTTGCGTCGCGCTATCACAGGGCCGATGCTGTTCCTCTTCATACTTGGCGATGTGCTAGGCGCTGGCGTTTACGCTCTTGCGGGTACCATCGCCGGAGAAGTAGGCGGCGCGATCTGGGTGCCATTGTTGATCGCGCTATTGTTCGCAATGTTGACGGCAGGCTCGTATGCCGAACTGGTCTCGAAATATCCCCACGCGGGCGCAGCGTCGATGTTTGCCGAAAAGGCTTTTAAGTCTCCGTTGATATCTTTCCTGGTCGGTTTTTGCATGCTCGCCGCGGCGGTGACAAGCGCTGCCGGTCTCTCGCTAGCCTTCGCGGGGGACTATCTCGCGACGTTCATTGAAATACCACCCCACATTGCTGCTTTGATTTTCTTATTGGTCATTGCGCTTTTGAATGCGAGAGGGATCAAAGAATCCCTGGGGGCGAATATGATAATGACCTTGATCGAGCTCTCGGGGCTGATTCTGGTCATCGTTGCTGCGGGTAGCTTTTTCAGCTCTGGCGAAGCCGAACTCGCAAGGTCGCTTGAATTCAAGCCTGGGGTCAGCCCGGCGCTCGCCGTCCTGGGAGCTGCGTTACTCGCCTTCTACTCGTTCGTCGGTTTTGAAACTTCCGCTAACCTCGCGGAAGAAATCAAAGACGTTTGCAAGGTATACCCCCGCGCCTTGTTCGCGGCGCTGATCACTGCGGGTGTCATTTACATGGCCGTTGGGGTCGCCGCCTCGTCAGTATTGCCAACGGAGAAACTGCTCGCGACCTCGGCCCCGTTACTTGAAGTGGTTCGGGCTTCTGGGCTAAACATTTCGCCTCGTCTGTTCGCGTTTATCGCACTCATCGCAGTGGCCAACGGAGCCCTGCTAACCATGATCATGGCCAGTCGCCTCACCTATGGGATGGCAAATCTAGGACTGTTGCCAGACTTCCTGGCAAAGGTACTGCCGCAAAGGCGCACGCCATGGGCGGCCATTATCGCAACAACGCTCGTCGCAATCGCACTGACGCTTACGGGAACCTTGGCTACGTTGGCGCAAACCGTAGTTCTGCTTTTACTGTTCGTTTTCCTCAGCACCAACATAGCTGTGCTGGTGTTACGCAAGGACAAAGTCGCACAGGAGCATTATCAAATTCCTACCTGGGTACCCTTGCTGGCCATCGTGTCGTGTCTCGTATTGCTGAGTCAGCAAGATATGGGCACTTGGCTGCGAGGCGGGGCACTCATTTTGGTGGGTATGTTGTTGTATGTCTTTACTCGAATGACTGTCCCTGCCGTTGTAAAACCAAACTAGCCCGTGCTGTGCTTCCAGCTTCAGGCTCAAGGAAAAGCCTCTTGATTCGCCGCCATCAAGGCGTTCACCTCGCCGTATGTGCAGGCTTTCAAGGCATGGGTATCGAGTTGGCCATTGTGGAGGAGGTCCAACCGAATGCGCTGCCGTAGAAGGCTTTGCTACGGGCGATGTCGCCTACATTCAGCTCGATATTGTCGATTTGTCGGTCTTTGCCGCGAACGCTCGTGCTTGCCTCCCTGGCTGATGTCTAGGGGGCGAATGTAACGTAAGCGCGATGGTGAAAGTGCTTGCACAATTCGCGCATTGGGCCTGTTCAGGCACTTTAGATTGCCTGCGGATAGGGGTAGGGGGTATACCTATAATATGCAACGCATGGCAGAGGTATCCAATGGGTCATATCGCAGCAAACAAAGACGATCTTCTCAAACGGGTGAAACGTATCGCCGGACAGATCCAGGCCGTTGAGCGGGCCTTGGAATCGGATCTCGATTGCGCCAAGACACTTCATCTCGTGGCCGCCACCCGTGGCGCCATCAACGGTTTGATGGAAGAAATCATCGAAGACCACGCACGAGAGCACGTCGCGAACCCTGCTCTCAGCGAAGCAGCGCGCAACAAAGGCGTCGAAGAGCTGCTCGAAGCCATTCGCCGTTATTCCAAGTGAACGCATCCAGGTACACCCCCATGAGCAGCACACCCCCCACCTACACCCACCATCACATGTTCCTTGGCTCGGCACACGACGAAAACGCCAAGCGTACGCTTTGGGTCGTGGCACTGACCGTCGTGATGATGATTGGCGAAATCATCGCCGGCTATATCACCGGGTCGATGGCTTTATTGGCCGATGGTTTTCATATGGCAACCCATGCCGGCGCATTGGGCATCGCGGCCGCCGCCTACGCATATGCAAAACGCCACGCTTCCAGTCAGCGATACAGTTTCGGTACCGGGAAAGTTGGCGACTTGGGCGGGTTTGCCTCGGCGTTGATACTCGGCATGGTCTCCCTGGGGATTGGCGTTGAGTCTGTCATGCGTCTCTTGCAGCCAACAGACGTCCAGTTCGGCTCCGCGACGCTCATCGCGATTGTCGGTTTGATCGTCAACATTATCAGCGCACTGCTGCTGGGCCACGGACACAGTCATGAGCACGATCACGATGATCATGACCATCACCACCACGGGCACGACAACAATCTGAAATCGGCCTACTTCCATGTCATCGCAGACGCGCTGACGTCGGTGCTGGCCATCGCTGCGCTGCTCGCCGGCCGCTACCTCGGTTGGGTGTGGCTGGACCCGGTCATGGGCATTGTCGGCGCTATCGTCATCGCGCGTTGGGCATGGTCGTTGATGGGCGTCACCGCGGCTGTACTGCTGGACCAGACAGATGCCCACATTGCCGAGGAAATTCGCGAGCGGGTGGAGAAGAAGGGGGATGCCACCATTACGGACTTGCACGTATGGCAGATCGGACCGCAAGCCCATGCGGCCATTGTCAGCGTAATGGGTGACTACACTGTGGACGCCGATGGCATTCGTGAACGCCTCAAGCCGGTTCACGAAGTCAGCCATCTGACCGTCGAGTATCGCCGCGTCTGACCCAACGCTCCAGGTCGTTTCCGAGGCTTATGATGAAAACCACTGACAGGCCGGGCGGTGTTTCAACGACTGCGCCAATCCGCAAGGCTTCGACCGGCAATGCCTGGCGCACCATGCCAGGCGGTATCTGGGCACTGGGCTTTGTCTCGATGTTGATGGATATCTCCTCGGAGATGATCCATGCCTTATTGCCGCTCTACATGGTGACCGTACTGGGTACCTCCGTCCTGGCGGTGGGTCTCATCGAAGGAATCGCCGAGGCTACAGCCTCGATCACCAAGGTATTCTCGGGGGCACTGAGTGATCGATTGGGCAAGCGCAAACTGCTTGCGGCGCTGGGTTACGGATTGGGGGCGCTGTCGAAACCGATCTTTCCCCTGGCGGGCTCGCTGGACTGGCTGACCGGCGCCCGTTTTATCGATCGTATTGGCAAAGGGATTCGCGGTGCCCCACGCGATGCATTGATAGCCGACATCACCCCACCGGCGATAAGAGGGGCCGCGTTCGGCCTGCGCCAGACGCTGGATACCGTGGGTGCATTCCTGGGGCCGCTGCTTGCGATTGGCTTGATGTGGCTGACGGTGAACCACTTCCAGACTGTGTTTTGGGTGGCCGTCATCCCGGCCTTCCTCGCTGTTGCGGTGCTGCTTTTGTTTGTCCATGAGCCCGAACAGGTACCAGGAACGCAGCGGGTGCGCATGCCCTTGAGCCGACGGGAGTTGGCACGACTGGGCGCCGGCTATTGGTGGGTGGTGGGTGTTGCTGCGGTGTTCACCCTGGCACGCTTCAGCGAAGCCTTCCTGATCCTGCGAGGCCATGCTGTTGGACTGGCGCCGTTGTGGGCGCCTGCGGTTCTTGTCTTGATGTCCGTGGCGTACTCGCTGTCAGCCTATCCAGCAGGGGCACTGTCTGATCGTATCAACCGCCTGTCGGTGCTCGGCGTAGGGCTGGTCTTGCTGACCATTGCCGACCTGACGCTGGCATTTGTTCCGGGCATCGCTGGCCTGGCCGCCGGGGTGGTGCTATGGGGATTGCACATGGGGTTTACCCAAGGAATATTCGCTGCCCTGATCGCGGATTGCGCGCCGACTGAACTGCGTGGGACAGCATTCGGCATGTTCAATCTGTTGACGGGGTTGACCTTGCTGATGGCGAGCGTCACCGCAGGTGTTCTGTGGGATTCGGTGGGTTACCAGGCGACCTTCGTGATGGGAGCCGGCTTCGCCGTGCTGACTCTTCTGGGACTGTGGGTAATAAAGGTGAAAGTTCAGGTTCGGTAGCCATGCAGAGCCTAAGGCTTGCCTGACGGCGATTGTGTTGAAGAGGGCTGCCCGAAAGCCCCCGTGATCCTATCCATGAAGTTCAATACCAAGTCCACCGAATACCCGGCAATCAGCGCGATCCCGATCTGGGGTAAATTACTCAAGGCGTCCGTCTTCGAAGGGGTCAGCAACACCAGAGACGCGACGCCCAGGATCGGTCCGAGGGCCAATCGCGCGGACCCAAGCAGGCGCCGTGTCCTGGTGAACGTGAAGGTCTCCAATTGTGAACTGACGGAGCGCAACACAAACACGCAGCTACCCAGCAAACCGTACAACGCTGGCAAGAGCAGGCGATAGAGAATGTCGTATTGGTTTTGGGCCTGTTGGCGAGGACGGTATTCATCAACGGACTCGCCCAGGGACAATGTCGGACGCTCGGATGACTCCATAGGGGGGGGCATATCTTTCGCAGAAGATTTTGTCGTAATGGTCGGTTCATCAAAGAATGTAACCATCCAGAATGTCCTGGAGTAATTCAGCAAGTTGGCGGCAGAAGCGCGTGCCGACTGTATCGCGCGATTTTGTTCATAGGCTGCTACAAAGGCAGAATAGGCGGCGGTTTGTTTTGCCATGGTTTCGGTTATAAGGGGTAAGTGGGTGTTAGCGTCCATTGATTTTATAACCAGCGTCGCATTCTGACTCTCCACCCAGCGTTTCCATACGGTATCAACGGAGGCCTTGTTCTTCTCGACCAGGTCATCAAAACCTTGAATGCGAGAGGAGAGCTGCACCGCCTGAATTTGCGTGCACAATATTATCAGCAAGGTGGCCATCGACCCCCATGCGACATATTTGCTGGCCCGATTGGTAAACAAACCAATCGATGGACTCCCGGTAACCAGCCTTGTGTCTTGAAGGCTGGCGATGGTCACTGGCCGTACAGCGACGGCCAACTTCGACAGGGACGTCCAAAATGCCACTTCTTGGTCGACTTTCAATTCCCCCGTTTCGAGCGCCTGCTCTGCAGCAATGATTGCTTTCAAGTCGGCGTCGGCAATTGGGATTCCGGTTTGTGTAGCGAATGCCAACAGAAGCTTGGCTCGCTTGACCGAGTCTGCGAGATGATCGGTTTCAGGGAGCACAATGGGCATGTTCTGGGATCCCTCTGCAATGGAGCGAGATTATAGATCTGTTACATGGGCGTAACATGGGGGCCATTATTATGTCGCGAACAGGTGTCGCGCATCAAAGTTGAGAAATTTATTTTGAAGTGGTATGCGCTGATTAAGCTGGACGTTAGCAGTAGGCTATTTAAGTGTCCAGTTGCAGTTGTTGATCGGCTAAATAATTGTGGCGTTTTTTTGAGTTCTGCAATAACGCTATTTCAATTGCGTGCGTTATTTCTTTTTAAAAGCCAGCGCGATATAGCGGTGCCGCGGAAACTAAACTAGCGTGTAATGGCTGAACCGGAGAGCTTTAAGATTGGCTGGGGAGATTGGCGATGCGTCTGGTCACTGTGCTGATGCTGCTGTGTCTGGTGGGTTGCGCCAAGGATCTCACTCCCGGCCTGGTGGGTTGCGCCGAGGATCCTTCCCCAGGAAGCGACTGTCGTGAAGAACCCACCACCAACGAACACAATCTGAACGGGCCGAAGATCACCTACCTCGGCGTAGGCGGCTGGCTGCTCGACTGGCACGGCGAAGGTCTGTTACTCGCACCATCCTTCAGCAATCCGAGCATGCCGCCGATCTTCGTTCGCGCGAACGAGCAGCGTATCGCCGATTACCTGCCGGACGTGAAGAACGTCAAAATCATCCTGATTGGCCATGCGCATTATGACCACTTGCTTGATGTTCCATTGATCATGCAGCGCTACGCGCCTGACGCGATCGCCTACGGCAACAGAACGGCCGGCCACATCCTTGCCGTGCCGGAGTTGCACCTCAAGCACAGGTTCATCAACGTAGAGCAAAGGATGTATCGCGTGTACTGCACTACGCCCCAGTGCTACCAGGCCAATCCGGACCAGTGGACCAAGGTGGGCCGCGTGCGTTTCATGGCGATCCAGAGCCAGCATGCTCCCCACTTTGCAGGGGTGGATTTGCTCGAGGGCAGTTATTACGAAGACTTGAAGGCGCTGCCTGTGTATGTCCGCGACTGGAAAGAGGGCACCACCCTGGCGTTTCTGATTGACCTGCTCGATGACGCTGGCAGGCCTGCCTACCGTATTCATTACCAGGACTCTGCGAGCAATCCGCCATTCGGTTTCCCGCCCTTGATTGCGGATGGCAAGGATGTAGACGTGATGATCATGTGTGCAGCGTCGACTTCTCAGGTCTCGCAATATCCTGACGCACTGCTGCGCTATCTGCATCCGCGCAGGCTACTCATCGGGCATTGGGAAGATTTCTTCGGCAATGATCTGGGCAGGCCGCCGCGGCTGCTCAGAGCCCAGAAAGAACACCAGATGCTCACCCGTATCAGTACCGGATTCAAGGACACACGGATGGTCATGCCATTCCCGTTGAGCGAAGTCGCATTACGCGACGACGAGCCATGACCGAAGCACCGGATGGCGGGGAGGGAAATTCGAGCGGTGTCCCTTGTCGAGCGTCATCGGCCTTAACCACTGAGGATAGCAAGGAGGTGTTGTTCAATCTCAAGCCAGAAATCAGGAACTGAACCCGGTCCTCGATGCCCCTCTGCGCTTTCTTCGCAATGGCTGGCTCGGATGTGGACGGAACCGTTGCACAAACCAGCCTGGAAGGATGCCCCCAATGAGTACGCTTCGCGCACCCGCACTCGGTCCCATCGTGGGACACACTACCCATCGTTCGTGTCGGTTGTGGATTGCCGCCTCGGATTGCCTCGATCAAAAAGGACTCGATGAAGAGGTCCGCTCCATTGGTGTGCTCGGTGTCGTGGGAAAAAACGGCAAGGTCAAGCCGGGCGATATCTTCTATTTTCGCCTGCCCCGCGAATACGACCGTACCGGCACGTTGAATCTCGGTGTCGACAAGTCCCTCTGGAAAAATGCGGCAGAGGAAAAGAAGCTGCAGCCTTACACGCTCGATCCCGCCACCACCTACACGGTGCGCATGGCGTCGCTGAATCAGGATGACGCTTATCCCAATGACAGCAATGTCACCAGCGAGGAGATTGCCTCCAAGCTCCCAGACGCGTCCGTGTGGGCGGACAAGTTGAATCTCGAAAATGGTTTGGGCGAAGCCTTTGCCGAGGCAACGTTCACCACACAGCCGGCGCCAGGGCAAGCCGCATCTCCACTCAGTTTTCTGCTGGGCTCGTGCCGTTATCCCGGTTTGCTATGGAAGCGCAAGGAAGCCGACCGCGTCTTTCGCCCCATGCTCCAGCAGCACGAGGCCAGGCCGGTCAACCTGTCACTCATGGTCGGGGATCAGATCTATGCGGACATGTTCAATCGCATGGTGCCCATCGGCCTGGCGGACACCTACGAGGAGTTTCAAGAGCGCTACCATATTGCGTTCGGGTCGCGAAACATGCGCAAGCTGTTGAGTCGCGTGCCGACCTACATGATCCTGGATGACCACGAAATCGAGGACAACTGGTCACAGGATCGCCTGCACCAGAGCAACAGCAAACGGATACTCTTCAACCTGGCCATCGGTGCCTACATGAGTTACCAGTGGAGCCACGGGCCGCGTTTCACCGACAGCTACGTCAATGATCCGGCGTACGGGGTGCCAGCCTCGCTCAAGCGGATGCGCACGCTGAACCTGTTCTACGACTTCGTCTGCGCCGGCTACCCGTTCTTTGTCCTCGACACCCGCACCCAGCGTTTTCTCGCCGACCTGCCGCGGCTGGCCGACAATCACCTGCTGGGCCGGCCCTCGCTTGATCCCAACGAGCCGAGCCAACTGGACCGGGTCTGCGCGTGGCTGGCGCACATGCAGCAAACCCGTGGCAACGTGCCGAAGTTCATCGTAACGTCCAGCGTCTTCCTGCCCAACGGGGTGGATACGTTGCTCAGCGATGAACACAAGGAGAAGGATGATGCGTGGCCGTGTTTTCCCAACACGCGTCGGCGGATTCTGCAAACCATGGTGGACGCAAACGTGCAGAACGTGATTTTCCTCTCCGGCGACATCCATTGCTCCAGTGTGGCGCAGCTGGAGTTCTCGGCCCCCGCTGCGGCGCTCAAGGCTTACTCCATCGTCTCTTCCGCATTTTATTGGCCGTTTGCTTTTGCCGATGGCGACCCCGCTGGCTACGTCCACGATTCCCGCGCTGCGAATACCCAGGATGGCTTCGCCATCAGTCCCGCCCAGGGCACCTTGCACTACAGGGCGTGGGGTTTCACCCAGGATGATAATTTCTGCCGAATCGACGTGGACCCGGTGGCAGCGGAACTGGCCGTGCAAGCGTTCGACGGGGATGGGGATCCGATTGCACGAAGCCACGGAGACGGTCAGATACGCAAGATGCCGGAGAGGTTGAAATTGGCGCCTTGGTAAGGCGGCGTACATCCCCCGAGGATTAGCCTGACCGCGTGAGTCGCAACAAAACGGTCGAACCAGAGCTTGATAGCCCTGGCGATCACGAAGGCAAGCCTGACTCAGTTCCTGGACGGTAGCTGCAGCCGTAACCGTGTCAGGTTCGCCTCGTCATCGACCTCAAGCGTCAAGCTGCCTTGCTGGGCCATGGCTAATAATCTGGCTGAGTAGGTTCCAAGTCCCGTACCACCAGATTTGCCATGGCTTGCATATTTTTCGAAGAACTGTGACCGAAATCCCACGGGTACCGCCGGCTCGTTCTCCATGATCAATTCAATCGGCTCGGTAGGTGTCAATGTCAGTCGCACGCGGCTTTTCTCGGGAGCCGCCTCGCAAGCATTCTTCAACAGGTTGTTAAGTAGCGAAAAACACAGCAGTTCATCTCCACTGGCGAGCACCGGTGTCGATTCGTTGGTGTTCTGCGCCACGACCTCGATGGTCAGTTTTTTTGCCTGGTAGGTCAGCCTGGCCGATTCGCACAGGCGCCGTACCAGGGGCAGCAGTTCGACCGCGACCGGCTTGAGTTCGAAATGACCGGTTTCGATTTTGTAGATGTCGCCAGCCATGTCGATCATGCCAAGCAGGTTCCGGCTGTCGGTTTCCAGGCTCTGCAACATTTGCAACTGGCGCGGCAGCAGGTTGCCGCCTTCGAGCAGGTTGCGGGCCAGCCCGAGGATATTGCACAGCGGCGCCTTCAGATCATGCCGTGAAATACAGCTGGCCTCCTCGCGCAAGCGTTCCAGCTCCAGCATGGTGTCGTATTCCTGCTGCAGCGCGTTGCGCTGCTCGACCAGGCGCAGCAGATTGCTCACCCGAAGGTGCAGCGACTTGGGATCGACCGGCTTACTGACAAAATCCACTGCGCCCAGCTCCAACCCACGCAGTTGTGCCGCCGGATCGCTCATGGCGGTGATAAAAATGACCGGGATGCGGCTAGCGCTGGGATGGCTGCGCAGGTGCTGGGCCAGCTCGAAACCATCCATGTTCGGCATCATCACATCCAGAAGCAGCAGGTCTGGCGGGGGCTCGGACGTACAGATGGCCAACGCGCGGCGTCCGTCGCGAGCCGCCAGTACGCGGTATTCGTCTTGAAACAGCCCGGCAATCAGCGCCAGGTTGTCCGGTACGTCATCGACGACCAGCAATGTCGGACGGTATTTCTCCTCCTTTGTCTCTTGCGCGGGTTCAGTGATCGCGGGTGGTGAATGCAGCCGAGGACGGTGGTGCATGGCCCGTGTGATGCGCTGCGAAAGGTCGTTGGCGGTAAAGGGCTTGATCAGAATGCTGCTGACCCCAGCAGCGATGGCCTCGGTGATTTGGGCGCGGGAGCTCTCTGCGGTAATCATGATGAAAGGCAGCATGGCCAACTGGGGGTCGCTGCGTACCTTGCGCAACAGGGTGAGCCCGTCCATGACCGGCATGTTCCAGTCGGAAAGAATCATGCTGACCTTACGCGTCCTCAGCAGAGCGAGTGCTTCCGCGCCATTGGCAGCGGTCAGTATGTGTCGTGCACCCAAGCGCTGTAATTGACTGCTGTTGACCTTGCGCATGGTGTCCACGTCGTCGACGACCAGGAATACGGTATCAGCGATGATCATGACGCCTGGGCCTCCAGTGGAAAGGGGGGGCAACGCAGTCAGGCGCTTGGTACCGAGTCGCCTTGCAGCGTACCTTTGCCTGGCGGCCAACCGCGCCGCGCAGTGCACCTGGAGGAGAGGCTAGACCAGTATTCGGGGCAGGGCAGATTTATACCGCCAGGCCTGCGTCTTGGCTGGCGCGGCAGTACCGCAGAAGCCAGCTACGCTTTACTCCATTGGGGGGCACGAAGTCACTTCGGGATGCCACCTCCTTGGCAAGGGAGCCGCTCGCCATGAGCATCGGACAGCGCCACGATCTGCAGGCCACTATTCTTTTGGTCGACGACACACCGGATAACTTGCTGTTGATGGCTGACCTGCTCAAGGATCGCTACCGGGTCAAAGCCGCGAACAGTGGTGAAAAAGCCTTGCGGGTGCTGAGCGGCGACGCCTTACCGGATTTGATCCTGTTGGATGTCATGATGCCGGGGCTGTCCGGTCACGAAGTGGCGGACCAGCTCAAGCGTGATCCGCGAACCCGCGACGTTCCCATCATCTTTCTCACGTCCCTGGCGGCCATCGAAGATGAGGTCCATGGCCTGGAATTGGGTGCGGTCGACTACATCACCAAGCCGATCAATCCGGCATTGGTCCTGGCGCGGGTGGATACCCAGCTCAAGATCAAGGCTGCGGCGGACTTCCTGCGTGATCAGAACGATTACCTCGAAAAGGAAGTGGAGCGCCGCACCCGCGAGGTGATGGCCATCCAGGACGTGACGATCCAGGCCATGGCTTCCCTGGCGGAGACACGCGACAACGAGACCGGCAACCACATCCGGCGAACCCAACACTACGTGAGGGTGCTGGCCGAGCTGTTACGCGATCATCCTCGTTTCAGCCATTTTCTCAACGACGAGACGATCCGCCTGCTGTTCAAGTCGGCACCTTTGCATGACATCGGCAAGATCGGCATTCCTGATCACATCCTCCTCAAGCCGGGGCGTTTCACCGCCGAGGAGTTCGAAATCATGAAGACTCACACCACGTTGGGGCGTGATGCCATCCAGCGCGCCGAGGATCAGCTCGGCGTTCAGGTGGACTTCCTCAGCCTGGCCAAGGAAATCGCCTACAGCCACCAGGAAAAATGGGACGGTAGCGGGTATCCCCAGGCGTTGATCGGCGACGACATTCCCATCAGCGCCCGGCTGATGGCGGTGGCGGATGTCTATGACGCCTTGATCAGTCGACGGGTCTACAAGGACGGCATGCCCCACGAGGAGGCCGTCGAGATCATTCGCCAGGGACGAGGCTCGCATTTCGATCCGGACATCTGTGACACCTTCCTGGCGAACGTCGAACAGTTCCAGGCCATTGCGCAGCGTTTCGCCGATAGCGATCAGGACATGGCCAAGCAGGCGGCGGCCCTGGAGCGTATCGGCCAGAAGCCTTGAGCGAGTCCTGCGGTCGCCTTCGCCAGCTTCTTTTCATCGTGGTCATCGGGGTATGTCATGGTCAGATTGCGCACGTTGCTTGAGCGTCTTCCGCTTCGCCACAAGCTGATCCTCGGCTTTGCCACTCTCCTGCTGTTAGTGCTGGTGCTCGGTGTGCAAAGTCTGCGCACCCAGGAGTCGCTGAAGCAGGACATGCAGAACCTCTATAGCCAGGAGCTGGTGGGCATGGAGCACTTGCACGAGGCGCGGGTGCAATTGCCGCACCTGGTGCAGACGTTGCAGCGGGCCGTGGGAACGAACAGCGCGGATATCCGCATCGAATCACTGAAACAACTGCATGAGATTCAAAGCCGTCTGCAGCAGGCTCTGGCCCAGGCCAAACCCACCCTCAGGCGTTCGGAAAATCTTGCGCGTCTCGCCGAGTTCGACGTGCTGCTGGACCAGCTCCAGCATGACAGCGAACAGGCTTTCCAACTGATTGATCAGGGTCGCCAGGGCCAGGCATTACTGCTGCTCAACAGCAGTGAGTTCCAGCAGCTCGACCAGAAGGCGGACGCCCTGTTGTACGCAGTCGCCCAGATCAAGGAAGCGTCGATCCGCGACACAGCCAAGGACATTGCCGGTTTTGCCGAACGCAGCACCACGCAGACCTACATTCTATTGCTCGGCGGATTGTCGCTGGCGCTCCTGCTGTGCGGCTTGGTCAGCCAGTCGATCCGCAACCCGCTCAACCGAGTGCGAGTCGCCGTGGACCAGTTGGCGGCAGGGAAACTCGACCAACCGATTCCGCATACGGAGTTGAACAATGAAACAGGTGACCTGGCGCGAGCCATCGCCAAACTGCAGATCGAGTCGCAACAGCTGGAGCGCCAGCGGTCGGTCAAGGCGCAAATCGCCCAGCTGCAGATCGATCTGCAGCAGGCAGAGGCGCCTGGCGAGCTGGCGCTGGTGTTCTTGCAACATATGGCGAACCTGCTCGGTATCTGCCAGGGCGTTATCTATAGCGCTCACCAGGATTCCACCCGGCTGGTGCTGATGGGCGGCTATGCCACCGATCCCGAGCGACCACCGCAGGCGCAGATCGCGTCCGGCGATGGCCTGCTGGGCCAATGCGCGGTCGATCGTCAAGCGCGCCAGATGCGGGCGCTACCGGAACACTACTGGCGCCTTCACTCGCAGCTCGGCGAGACCCCGGCCACGTGCCTGCTGCTGCACCCGATCCTGCGCGGCGAGCGGCTGCTGGGCGTGCTCGAACTCGCCGCACTGACGGCCTTGGATGATGACCAGGCACTGCTGCTCCAGGAAGCCACCCCTCGCCTGGCTGCGGCGATGGCTATCCTGGAGCGTAATCAGGCCGTCCAGGCACTGCTGGAGGAAACCCGTCGCCAAGCCGATGAAATGGCCAGGCAAACGCTGTTGTTGGAGCGTCAGGCCCAGGAACTCGAAGCCCAGCAATCGGCACTGCGCGCCACCGAGGCGTGGTATCGCGGGATCATCGAGGCAGCGCCAGACGGCATGCTGGTGGTAGGCGCCGACGGGAGCATCTTGCGGACCAACCAACAACTGGACCGGTTGTTCGGTTACAGCGCCGGGGAGTTGGTGGGCGAGGCGATCGAGCGCCTGGTGCCCGTCGCCAGTCGCGGGCGCCACGTCGAGCTGCGCAACGGCTTCATGGCCCATGGCGATACCCGGCAGATGGGCGCCGGCCTGGAGGACCTGAAGGGTGTGCGCAAGGACGGCAGCCTGTTTTCCGTGGAGATCGGCCTGTCACGCCTGCCGAACCTGGAAGGTCGCGGCATATGCGTGTGCGCCTCGGTGCGCGACGTCAGTGAGCGTCGCCAACTGCAGGCGGCGCTCAAGGCCAGCGAAGCGCAACTGCGCGCGGTGCTCGATAGCAGTCCGGTAGCGATGCTGATCAGAGATGTCGAGGGCCGGCCAACCTACTGCAATCCGCAGTTCGAGCATCTGTTCGGCGTCGATATTGTTCAACTCGAAGGGATCGATCCCAGGCGCTTCTGGGTCGATCAGCCGGCACACCAGCGCTTCGTCGAGGCGGCGGAGCAGGGCGCCGTGCTGAACTTCGAGGCCACTCTGCAGCGCACCGAGGGGCAGCGCTTCGATGTGCTGGTGTCGGCGGTGCCATTGGAGCAGCGCGAGCGAATCATTCGCGCCCATTGGTATTTCGACATCACCGACCGCAAGGCCGCCGAGGCCGAAGTGCATCTGGCGCGGGAGATTGCCGAGGAGGCGACCCGGGCCAAGAGCGACTTCCTGGCCACCATGAGTCATGAAATCCGCACGCCCATGAACGCCATCATCGGCATGAGCCACTTGGCCCTGCGCACCGACCTGGATCATCGGCAGCGCAACTACATCGAGAAGGTTCATCGTTCTGCGGAGAATCTGCTGGGGATCATCAACGACATCCTGGATTTCTCCAAGATCGAAGCTGGGAGGATGAACCTTGAATCCATCCCCTTCCACTTGGAAGACGTGCTCGAAGGCTTCGTCAGCATGATTGGCTTGAAGGTCGAGGACAAAGGCTTGGAGCTGCTGTTCAGCACCCCGCCGGGCCTGCCGACTGCGCTGATGGGCGATCCGTTGCGCCTGGGTCAGGTGCTGATCAACCTGGGCAATAATGCCGCAAAGTTCACCGAGCAAGGCGAGGTCGTGGTGGGCGTGGAACAGAATGGGGGAGACGCGGAGCAGGCGCAGTTGCATTTCTGGGTTCGCGATAGCGGTATCGGCATGAGCCCGGAACAATGCAGTCGGCTGTTCCAACCCTTTAGCCAGGCTGACAGCTCCACCACGCGCAAATACGGTGGCACCGGCCTGGGCCTGGCCATCTCCAAGCACTTGGTGGAACTGATGGGCGGGCGTATCTGGGTGGAGAGCGAGCTCGGTTGCGGCTCCATTTTCCATTTCGAAGTGAGCCTTGGCGTGCAGCGTGATGCCCAGCCGCGGCGGATGTTCACCGCTGACGAACTCTTGGGCATTCGCGTGCTGGTGGTCGACGACAACGCCAGCGCGCGCGAGATTCTTTCCAGCATGGCGTGCAGTTTTGGTGTTGAGGTGGACGTGGCGCAAAGTGGGCGCGTGGCGCTGGCGATGCTGGTGGAGGCGGAGCGCAAGGCACTACCCTATGACCTGGTGCTGATGGATTGGCGCATGCCCGGCATGGACGGTGTGGAGACGGTGCGGCAGATGCACGCCGCCAATCTGGCACAGACACCTTCGGTGATCATGGTGACCGCGTTTGGGCGCGACGAGGCACGCGAAGAGGCTAGCCGGCACGGTATCCAGTTACCGGTGGTGCTGACCAAACCGGTGACGCCGTCCACGCTGCTTGAGGCGATCGGCACCGTGCTTGGCAAAACCCCCCAGGCCGATACCCGGGCCAGCGAGCGCTCCGGGCAGAGCGCCCATGCGATGGCCAGCCTGCAGGGCGCGCGCCTGCTGCTTGTCGAAGATAACGAACTGAACCGTGAACTGGCCTGCGAGCTGCTGGGCAGCGCTGGCATTGAACTGGGCGTGGCCGTCCATGGCGAAGAGGCTCTCGAGCTGTTGGCGCGGGATGACGATTTCGACGGTGTCCTGATGGATTGCCAGATGCCAGTCATGGACGGCTATACCGCAACCCGCAGGATTCGCGAGCAGCCGCGCTGGGCAACGTTGCCCGTGATCGCCATGACCGCAGACGCCATGGCGGGAGACCGCGAGCGTGCGCTGGGCTGTGGCATGAACGACCATATCTCCAAACCCCTGAATGTCGAGAGCATGTTCGTCACATTGGCCAAATGGATACACCCCGGGCCCGGCCGTAGCGCCCATGCCCGGCAGGTACCAGTGCTGGCGGAGGGACGCTTGCCCGCTGAGCTTCCCGGAATCGACCAGAAAGCTGGCCTGGCCACTTGCATGGGCAAAGCCGACCTTTACCTGCGCATGCTGTGCAAGTTCAGGTCCGGTCACTGTGCCTTCCGCGCCGAGTTCCTGGCCGCCCGTAGCGATGATGATCGTTCAGCGTCGACTCGGCTCGCCCATACCTTGCGAGGCACGGCGGGTAACATTGGTGCCCGGGACGTCGCGAATGCTGCCATCGACCTGGAGCAGGCTTGCCTGGCCGACGCCAAGGAGGAGGTCGTGGCGGATCGGCTATGGGAGGTGGAGCGGTGCCTGAGCCTCGTATTGGAAGGGCTGGCGGGGCTAGCGGAACCGCGACCAACCAACGAGTCGCTGCCCGTTTCGCATTCCGATGTCGAATTGAAGGTGCGGTTGGCCCACGCCAGGGACCTGTTGGCCGAGAGTGACACAGAGGTGCTGACGGTCCTGCACCAATTACAGGGGCTGGCGTCAGACCCCCGGGTGGCCGAGCAACTGCGTCGGATCGTCCGGCACGCCGAGCACTTCGATTTCGATCAAGCCTTGGCGCTGTTGGAGAATCTGACCTGACCTGGCCAAAGGAAGCGGAGAGTAGGGGCGGCGGTGCCGAGGGCTGTGGGAGCAGGAAAATAATCGGCACCATTTACGTAGGGCTTCAAGCCAATTGTTTGCCGGGCAACGGCGCCTATGGCATAAGCGCGACACCACAAAAGCGGTCGCGCCTTAACACTCCCCTCAGCGGTTGGCTTCGATCAGCCCCGCCTCGATGAAGCGTACTGAACTTTCCATCGCCAGCTGACCTTCCGGTAGCATCTGGGAGTAGAAGTGCCAGGCATGAAACATTGCTGGCCATACTTCCAGATTGACCCGGACACGGTTATCCGCCAAGTGATTGGCGAGACGCATTGCGTCACTGAGCATCAACTCGTTCTCGCCAATCTGTACCAGAATGGGAGGCAGTCCGGTGACGTCCGCGAATACTGGAGAGGCCAGAGGGTGATTGGCCAATGTGTCCCCCAGGAATGCCCTGGCAAGAATATCCAGCACCGGCTTTGAGTTCAGAGGATCCAGGCCTTCACGGTTGCTCATTGAAGCACCGGTGTGTTCAAGGTTGGCCCATGGCGAGATGGAGGAGCCGACCGCAGGCAATGCAAGCCCTTTGGATTTTGCCGCCACCATGACGCTGATAACCATCGCGCCCCCCGCTGACTCGCCTGCAAATGCGATCTTGCTGGCCGGGGTGTTCTGCTCCAGCAACCACTCATACGCACGCAAGGTGTCGTCGATGGGGGCGGGGAACTGATGCTCGGGAGCGAGGCGGTAGTCAGGCATGTACACCCGGGCTCCGAGCATTTTTGCGTAGTTGCCGCCGATGCCGTGGTAGCCGTCAGGACGGCCGACGATGTAGGCACCACCGTGGATGTACATCAACACGGCGTCGGTCTTTAGTTCGTCTGGGGTAGCCAGCGTGCCGGGCACGCCGCCCATGTCGACGGGTTCGAATTTGACGCCGATCGGCGCTGGATTTTGCGCGAGCATTTTCGCGTAGGCGTCGCGTATGTCGCTCATTTTCGTGGTGGTATCGATTCCCTTCAGAACGGGGACCAGATCGCCAAGGCTGTTGGCCCAGGTTTGGACGGCTGCTTGTACTTCAATGTTCATAAAGACCTCAATCAGGATTACGCAGTGGAGTCGCTAATTGAGATGTTATGCTCGGTATTGGGGAATAGGGTTCCCCATAACAGGTGCCAAGCGGCCCGAACATTGCGACCCAGAGGCCCCATGGAACTCCACAACCTGAACGATATCGCAGCGTTTGTAAGCTCGGTAAACGCTGGAAGCTTCACGGCGGCAGCCAAGCAACTCGGTCTTACCCGCTCGGCAGTAGGGAAGTCGATTGTCCGGCTGGAAGCCCGATTGCAGGTGCGTTTACTCAACCGTACAACCCGCAGCCTGAGCATGACGGATGATGGTCAGATTCTGTATGAGCGATGTGTTGGCGTGTTGCAGGATCTGGACGATGTGGAGGACGCCCTCGCGTTTCGTCGCTCTACACCCAGTGGGAGATTACGGATGAGCCTGCCCGTTGCCTTGGGCAGGCTTCACGTTCTCCATCACATCCAGTGCTGCTTGGAAGATTGGCCTTCGCTCGGCATCGACGCCACGTTCTCCGACAGGCTGGTGGACCTGATCGATGAGGGGTTCGACTTGGCGATTCGCATTGGTCCTCCCAAGGAGGACTCCAGGTTACTCACCCGCACGGTGGCATATCAGCAAATGATCACCTGCGCTTCGCCAAAATACCTGGCTGCGCATCCGACCCCGCAGACGCCCGGAGACCTGTCAGCACACGCGTGCCTGCATTTCGTGAGCGGTGGAAGATTGCTTCCCTGGAATTTTCGAGTGAACGATCAGCCTGTTTCCATCATTCATGCTGGGCGTTTGCAGATGGACAGCGCTGAGGCTTTGCATCAATCCGCTATCGCGGGCTTGGGAATCGCAACGCTGCCATCCTATGTCATTAACGATGAGCTACGCAGTGGCAAGCTCGTTCAACTGCTCGCAGAGTATGCCGAGGCAGCGGAGCCTATCCGGGTGATCTACCCGAGCAAGCGACACCTGTCTCCCAAGGTGCGCCTCTTCATCGATAAGCTTGTTGAAGCATGGTCGCCCTGTCCGCCATGGGAGCGACGTTAGAGCAACGTAGGTTTAGCTTGCCCCTTCCAAAGCGAGAGCCCCCCTCGCATCTCGTCAACCTGTGCCAAAAATTCAAAGCAGGTGTGATTTTCTAGCTATATCCATCAAATCTCGTCGAGCCGTAATCTTGGATACGGTGGCTTGGAACACTTCCCATGTTCTTGGTCATCTGTAACGCCGACGATGTATGTGCTGTGCACTGATCATCTGTAGGGACAATAAAAATAACATCTACGGGAGATAATCCTATGGGACTCGCTCAAGAAAAAGCTGGTGCTGTTCCGTCGTTTACACGGGTGTCCAAAGGAGCGGGTGCCGCCTCATGGGGAGCAATGGCTTTGCTCTGGCTGGTCTATGCCATGGATGCGAACTCACGTCAGATGTTCTTCATGGTATTGCCCTCGATCACCAGCGAGTTCAAGACCAGCGCCGAGCTGACGGGGCTACTCGCAGCGTTCATCACCATTGCGACATCATTGATCGCCGTGCCTTGCATGATCTGGGCAGACAAAGGCGGGCAGGGCTGGATGAGGAAATATCGCCACCTGCCGATCGTGATTGCCTACACCCTGTTTACCTTTTTGACCGGTTTGAATTTTCTCACCGCCTCACTGGGTATGCTCGTCGCGTTGCAGGTGGTCTCCCACGCGTTCGGTGGTGCGGGTGAGGCAATTGAAGTCACGTCCCTGTCCGAATGGTGGTCGCGTGAGCGGCGCGGTTTTGCGCTGGGCCTGCACCACACGGGCTATCCGTGGGGGACGCTGATCGGCGGCCTGGCAATCAGTGCATTGCTGAACGCCTACGGTCCTGAGAACTGGCGCCTGGCGTTCCTGCTGTTCCCCGTGCCAATGATCATCATCTTCTCGATCTACTGGTGGTTCTGCACCAAAAAACGCTACGAGTCCTTCGTTGATCATGTACGTGATGTCGGTGAAACCGTTCCGGCACTGAGCGCGGCGCAAGGGACGGTGGTAGCTCCCGAAGGTGCTTTTCGCTCCGCCATCCGCAACCCGAACATCAGCACCATCGCCCTGGTCTCGATGCTCGCCATCGTCGGTTATTTCGGCATCAGTTTCTGGCTGCCGCAATACCTGGCCTTCGTGGCTCATTACAACTTTGCCGAGGCAGCCGCCTATTCGGTGCTGTTCACCATCACCGGCGGTCTTGGGCAAATAGCCTGGGGCTGGATCTCGGATCGGCTGGGTCGCAAGTTATGCCTGGTGATTGTGTTCGCCTGGCTGGCAATCGGTATGTACCTGTTCAAGTTCTCGTCGGTAAGCCTGACCTGGCTGATCTGCATCCAACTGTTCGCCGGGTTTGCCATGAACGCGCCCTACACGCTGCTCTATGCGATTGCCTTTGACTCGGCCAAACCTGGCACCACAGGCATCGCCGGTTCCATTGTCAACGTGGGGATTTACGCAGGCGGCTTCGGTCCCTTTGTGATCGGCATGTTCATCGGCGCCGGTGGTGGGTTCGATCAAGCCTCCGGCTACAACTACGCCCTCTATTTCATTTCCGGACTGATGATCATAGCCGCGCTGGTTACGGCTTTCTTCACCCGGGAAACCACGGGATGGTTCCTCAAGCACGACAAAGCGTGGGTGTCCAAAGCCTCTTGCAACATGGCGACCTGAGACCCTTCGGCTCACGCCATGCGTAATGCCTGCAACCTATAAAAAATCCCTCGTGGGATGTCCAATGTCAGGAGAAATTACATGACACTCATAAAAGATGGTCAGTGGTTGAATCAGTTCGCCGAGGAGCTCAACAGCGACGCTGACTGGACAGCCGCGGCGCGCTATTTCGATGGACGGATCCAGTTCAAGCACGACAGTGGTTTTTCCACCCTGGCGGTTCTATCTGGCAAGGTCGTCGCGGTTTTTCCCGAAGGGAGTCCATTGGGAGCCGATATTGTCGTTTCCGGCCCGGATGATGAATGGCAGCGCGTTCTGGATGGCAAGATTGACTGGTTCGAGGCTCTCTCGCCAGGACTGGGCAGGCTTGAGTTAGAAGGGAATGTTGTCGCGGCCTGGCAATACGTAGATGTCATGGCCCGGGCGTTTGATGCGATGAAGCGTGTCGGCAAGCCAAAAGGGGAAAGCCGCGTCTCCTGGTCCCCCGGCCCCAAACCGTCGGGCAAGGAAACCACTGGGCACTACATCACCGTTGATGGTGTTCGCGTCTATTACGAGGAAGCGGGGCAGGGTCACCCCATCGTCTGCTTCCATGCCGCGTCCCAGGACTCGCTCATGTATCGCCATGTGCTTGATGGCTTGTCGGATGAGTTTCGGGTGATTGCAGTCGATGCACCCGGTCATTCAAAGTCGGAGCTACCAGCCTCCGGTCCGTTTCATAGCCTGACACGCCACGCCGAGTTCAACGAGCGCTTGATGCAGGCCCTGGGGCTGGAACGCCCGACAATCATCGGATGTTCCATGGGAGGCAATCTCGTATTGGAGCTGGGCGCCCGTAACCCTGACGCCTACAGCGCGATCATTTCAGCCGAAGGGGCTGATTACACGCCGACAGTCTCGGATTTCTTCCTCGACATGCTGCTCATGAACGGCACGCAAATCATTGGCGCATGGTCGCGTTCGATGACGGGTTATCGGACGCCGCCCGACCGCGCCCAGGAAGTGGTCTGGCAGATCTCCCGCACTACGCCGCAAGTCATGCGTGGAGACCTGACCGGCTACGCCAATTTCGATCAGCGCTGCGAGGTAGGAAAAATCAAGGCGCCGGTGATGTTGCTGCGCGGTGATGCTGATTGGTTGGTCTATCAGGAAAAAGTCGAAGAAACGGCATCAAGAATTCCCGGCAGCAAGATCGCCGTGCTCGCTGGCACGGGGCACTACCCAATGACCGAGAACCCTCTTGAATTCTGCGACACCGTCCGAAGCTTCCTGCGTGAAGCAGGGCTTGGAAGCACAAGCTGACACGCTCCGAGCAACCCTTCATCTTACAAAAATAAAAGTGAGCAGGCGTGCAATGCCTCGCTTGCTTATTTGAAAGCTGGTCTTCGAGGAGAATCAACATGCTGCCGGTCGCCAATTCGCAAGGTAAAAACGTTCAGGTCAATGGCACGACGCTTTGGGTGGAAGATACAGGCGAGGCCCATCTTCCCGTCGTTCTTTGTCTTCATTCCTGTTTTCTCGACGGAGCGATGTTCGATGGCCTGGTCGAGGCAGCTGCAGGAAAGTTTCGGGTCGTACGCCCTGACTTCAGAGGGCAGGGCAAAAGCGCACTGGACGATGTCGATATCATCACCATGGACCAGTGCGCTGACGACATGGCCGCGTTGATTGAAGCGCTGCAGTTGAAGGACATCAACGTCATGGCTCAGTCGATGGGCGGCGATGTGGCCTTTCGACTGATCGCCAAGCACCAAAACCTGTTTCGATCCCTGGTGGTGGCTGGATCTTCGGCCTGCGGTGAGCCGCCGGAGCAAGGAGCGCGTTTTGCGCAATGGGTTATCGACGCGGGTGAACAAGGGTTCACCGGTGACATTCTCGAGATGACCATGGAAGTGATGTTCGGCAAGACTACGCGTAACAACCCCGAAAAGAAGGAGCTGATCTCGTTCTGGCGCAAGCGCATTGAGGCGCTGCCCAAAACGCTGCGTCCTGCCATGAAAGGCGTTATGCACCGCGAAAGCTCTGTCGCGCTGTTGTCTTCGATCCAAATCCCAGTGCTGATCATCAACGGAGAGGAAGACATGCCGCGCCCTCCGGCGTGGTCCGATGAAATGAAGCGAGAGCTGCCCAATTCGAAACTCATTCGCCTCGGCAAGATAGGGCATAGCCCGACCTTGGAAGCGCCCGAGCAGGTGCTTCCCGCGATCATCGAGTTCTACTCCGATCCACGCGTATAGAGGAACGGCATTCTTGGCTCGCTGCATTTAAAAAAGCTGACGTTTTCGCGAGCAATTACCGCTTTTGCACGGCGCGGAGGCTTTGGCGTTTTCCGCTCCCGTGACTTAATAAAACTGAAGCGTTTTCAGACAGGAGGCCACAGCCATGCGCTTGACACTGCTCAGTTTCTGGCAATAAATATGAAGCGCTTCATAAATTAGCTTGATTGATAACAAATCTAAAAGCGAACCTTTCATGCACACGTGCGCGTTGGCTTTGACACGCACTAAAAGAAAAATATGAAACGGTTCAAATAGTGCCCCGGTGCGCTGGCTCCAAACCAGGAGATAACAACAATGAGTACAAAAAACTGGGCTAAAACCGCCTGCGTCCTGCTTTCCCTGACCACGCCAATTGCCGTGTATGCGGACGTCAAAATGGGTGCTCTCTATCCCTTCAGTGGTTCTCTGGCTCTGCTTGGAGATGAGAGCTATCGTGGCCTTGAAATCGCCGTGGCGGAGCGTAACGCTGCTGGAGGCTTGAAGGGCGAGCAAATAAAATTACTCAAGGCCGATGCGGTCGATGCAGGCCAGGCGGTAGGTGCCGCTCGGAAACTGACGTCTGTTGAAAATGTCACCGCCGTGTTCGGCAGCTATTCTTCAGCGCTTTCATTTGCCGCCACCCAAGTTACGGAAATGGCCGGTGTGCCGTATTTCGAGCTGGGCGCAGTTTCGGACAACATCACCGAGCGTGACCTCAAATACGTCATGCGTAGCAATCCAACCGCGAAAAACTTCGCGCAAGGCACCATTACCGCCATTACTGAAATCGTGGCGCCCTCGCTCAAGGTTGATCCCAAGCAGCTCAAGATTGCGATCATTCACGAAGACGCGTTGTACGGCACGACCATCGCCGGGTTCCAGAAGCAGCTGGCGCAAGAGAAGGGCTTGAGCGTGGTCGAGGTGTTGCCCTATTCAGCCAAAGCCGTGGACCTCTCATCGCTTATCCTGCGTTTGAAAGGGTCGCAAGCGGACGTGGTGTTGCAGACCAGTTACCAGAACGATACGACCCTGTTTTTCCGTCAGGTCCGTGAAGCCGGTTTCAAACCTAAAGCCGTGATCGGGGCCGGTGGCGGTTATTCCATGCAGGACACGGTAAAAGTTGTCGGCGCAGAAAACATGGAAGGTGTTCTGGATGTGGATTTCCCTCAGTTCCAAACCAATGAAAACGGTGCGCCGGGTATCAGCGCGTTCACCAGAGCTTATAAGGATCGCTTCGGTAGCGAGCCGCGCTCAGGCCACAGCCTGATCAACTATGTTGGCGCAAAAATCTTCCTCGATGCCATGGAAAAAAGTCCTTCGTTGGAGGCTGATGCCATCCGCGCATCGGTGGCGAGCGTGGATACTCCTGCGGGTGGAACGGCCGCAGGCATCGGCGCCAAATTCGCTGAGAACGGCCAGAACCAGCGCGCCAACACCGCAATCATGCAGTGGCAGAACGGACTGTTGAAAACCGTCTACCCCGAAGCGGCAGCCGTAGCAAAAGCCCGTTTTTCCGACCAACCCTGAAGCCTGCAACCCTGCTGAAGCTCGATTGCTGGGCTTCACGGGTTCGTTCGCGCGCAAAGAGGGCGCAAACCGTGGAAATTTTTATTCAGCTCCTTTTGAACGGCTTATTGCTCGGTGGCACGCTGGCCATCATCAGCATCGGCCTGACCCTTATTTTCGGCATCGTCAGGGTCGTCAACTTCGCCCACGGCGAGTTCCTGATGATGGGGCTGTACGCGGTCTATCTGATGAACGCGCACTTTGGCATTCATCCCTATGTAGCGATCATTCCCACCACGATCATCTTGTTCGCCGCGGGGGCCGCCATGCAGCGGTTCATCATCCAGCCGCTGCTCAGCGCCGAAGGGCATATCCAGATATTTGCCACCGTGGGTGTTTCGATCGCCTTGATGAACGGCGCGCTGTTGATCTTCGGCGCCGACGTCATGACGGTGCAGAACATCAGTCTCGGGACCGGTGCGGTCAGCATGGGCGCATTTCGTGTAAGCAGCGGTCAGTTGATTACCTTCGCGATGTCAATTGCCCTGGTCGCAGGCTTGCACTGGTTTTTGCAGAACACCTTCCTGGGACGAGCTGTTCGGGCCACTGCCCAACATCGTAACGCCGCGCAATTGATGGGCGTCAACGTCAAGAAAATCTACATATTCGCGTTCGGCCTGGGTTGCGCCTGCCTGGGTATCGCATCAGGTCTGATCGCGCCTCAGTACCCGGTCTTCCCAACGGTTGGTACGTTCTTTGTCCTGACTGCATTCGTGATCGTTGTGCTCGGAGGACTGGGCAGCCTGTCCGGTGCTCTCGTTGGCTCGATGCTGATCGGCATCGTCGACAGTCTCGCCGGTTACTACATCGCGCCGGACCTCAAGGAGGTCGTCTATTTCTCGATTTTCCTGGGCATCCTGGTGTTCCGCCCGACGGGTCTTTTTGGCGCCGGTCGCGGGTCTGAGTAAGGAGAATGGTCATGAAAATTTCGCACCCGCGTGTCTATGTCAGTGTGTTGGCCCTGGCGCTGTTGTTGGTTATTCCCCTGACGGCTGACTCACCGTTCATTTACCACCTGTTCATCTTGATCTGCAGTTATGCCGCGCTTGCCAGCGCCTGGAACATCGTGGGCGGTTTCGCCGGTCAGCTCTCGCTTGGCCATGCCGTGTTTTATGGAGTGGGCGCCTACACAACGACACTGCTGATGATCAATCTCGGCATCAGCCCATGGATTGGGATGTTTGTTGGCGCGATCCTGTCGTCCATCGTGGCGGTGCTGATCAGTTGGCCATGCTTCAGGTTGCGCGGGCCGTTTTTTGCCTTGGCAACGATTGCGGTGTTGGAGGTTGTGCGTTTGATGGCGATCAACCAACACGACGTGACGGGCGGCGCCGCAGGCTTGGGCGTCCCCCTCAAGTTGGGCGTCGAGTGGATGCTGTTTCGCCCTCGCTGGCCTTACCTGCTGATCGCCTTTGGCTTCCTGATCATTACCCTGGCCGTGTCGTGGAAGATCAAGAACTCCCGTCTGGGCTACTACCTGATTGCTGTTCGCGAACGTGAAGACGCGGCGCATGCGGTGGGTGTGAACTCGGTCAAGGTCAAACTGATCGCCGTGATCCTGTCGGCATTCCTCACCAGCCTGGTGGGCAGTTTCCATGCGATGTACCTGACCTTCATCGAACCCGGCTCAATGTTTTCCCTGGAGATGTCCATCCAGATCGCCATGTTTGCCCTCATTGGCGGATTGGGCACGGTCTCGGGTCCTCTGATCGGGACGATGCTGGTGCTGCCATTGGCAGAGTTGGCGCGCGGCTGGTTGGGGGACTTGAGCAGCGGTGTACATGGCCTGGTCTACGGCGTCGTGTTGGTGGTCGTGGTGCTGACGATTCCTCAAGGCGTGGTGGGACGATTCGGTGCGCGCGTGTTTGGCTGGATCGACGCCTTGCCCGGCGGTCGCCGCCCCGTTGAAGGTCCTGACGGAGCGATAAAGACACCTTTGCCCGAAGCATCCTCGGCCACACGGGGCGAGCCTATTCTGGTAGCGGAAAATCTGCATAAGTACTTTGGTGGACTGCACGCCACAAACGACGTTTCACTCAGCCTGGCCGAGGGCGAAATCGTTGGCGTGATCGGTCCGAATGGCGCCGGCAAGACCACCGTCTTCAACCAGCTCTCCGGTTTTCTCTTGCCCTCCGAAGGCCAGGTCAAGGTTCGCCTGCGCAATGGCGAATGGGTGACCCCGAGCAGCCCGGCGGAATTCGCCAAGGCGGGTATTGGGCGCACCTTCCAGATCGTTCAGCCGTTCGCTGATCTGAGTGTCTGCGAAAACATCATGCTCGGTGCCTTCATGCACACGGCTGATGCCAAGCAGGCGAGGGTGGTCGCCGAGCAGGTCGCGGAACTGACCGAACTCACCGCTCTGCTCGACACGCGGGCGCGCAACCTCACGGTCGGCGGTATGAAACGACTTGAAATGGCGCGTGCCCTGGCCACTCGTCCGCGAATCCTGTTGCTGGACGAAGTCATGGCCGGACTCAACCCGACAGATGTCGCCAAGGCGATCGCGGTCATTCGCAGGGTCCGCGATTCGGGCGTCAGCGTCTTGATGATCGAGCACCTCATGCAAGCCACGATGAGCTTGTCGGACCGTATTGTCGTGATCAGCTCGGGCGCGCTTCTCATGCAGGGCGCCCCCAACGATGTGATCAGCGATCCCCAGGTCATCGAAGCGTATCTCGGCAAGGAGTACAGCCATGCTTAAACTCAATAACATCCATAGCGGGTATGGCGGCACTGAAATCCTTCGCGGCGTGTCCTTCGAGGTCAATGCCGGGGAGGTCGTCACCATCGTTGGCGCAAACGGTGCCGGTAAAACCACGACCTTGCGCAGCTTGTGCGGCATTGTCACGCCTTCCCAGGGCACGATCGAATTCGAAGGACAACGCATCGAGGGCAATCGCCCGGATCAGATTGTCGATGCGGGCCTCACGTTGATTCCAGAAGGGCGGCAGTTGTTTCCCTTCATCAGCGTGCGCGACAACCTGTTGATGGGCGCCTACAAACGCAGCGCTCGGGCGGGCTACAAGAAGCGTCTCGACGATGTCCTCGATCTTTTCCCGCGGGTCCGCGAGCGCTTGGATCAGAACGCCGGGACGCTCTCGGGCGGCGAGCAGCAAATGGTCGCCATTGCCCGTGGCCTGATGGCCGAACCTAAATTGCTGATGTTTGACGAGCCGTCGCTGGGCCTGTCTCCGCTGCTCGTTTCCCAAGTATTCGAGATCATCAACAAGATCCTGCAGTTGGGCACCACCGTGCTGATCGTCGAGCAGAACATCGTCCATACCCTGCGCATTGCTGATCGCGGCTATGTGCTCGAAAACGGCGAAGTCGTGCTGAGCGGCACCGGTCAGGAGTTGCTTGAGAACCCTCACGTCAAGCGTGCCTACCTGGGCCTTTGACTATCAGTTTTGCAATAAGACGAGGACAGGTCATGACAGATTCCAGACACTCCGGTCGTACCGTACTGGTCACCGGCGCCGGCAGCGGCATCGGCGCGGCCATTGCGCAGTTGTACTGCGAGGAAGGCGCCGTGGTGGCGCTGGTCGATGCTGACGCCGCGAAGGTGCAACAGCACGCCGAGTCACTGCGCGAAGCAGGTTTTACAGTCGGCTGGGCGCAGGCCGATGTTGCGGATTATCAAGCGTGCGCTGATGCCTGTGAACGCTTGATCGACGAATTGGGCCCGATCGATACCTTGATCAACAACGCCGGTATATCGCCCAAACACGACGGCACGCCTGCACCGATCTGGACGATGGCACCCGAGGAGTGGCAGCGGGTGGTCGATATCAACCTCAACGGCTCTTTCAACCTCGTCCGAGTGCTGGCACCGGGCATGGTGGAGCGCCGCTTCGGGCGCATCGTCAACATGTCCTCGGTGGCTGGCAGCGCGTTTTTGCCGATTGTCGCGGCTCACTACAGCGCCACCAAGGCGGCGATCATCGGTTTTACCCGTCACCTGGCCGGCGAGCTGGGGCCGTTCGGAATCACGGCAAATGCGTTGGCGCCAGGGCGGATTGAAACCCCTTTGCTCAAGACCGTTTCAGCACAGGCCAATCAGGCCGTTGTCGACGAGACGCCGTTGCGCCGGCTGGGCACTCCGCTGGAAGTGGCCCGGGCCGCGTGTTTTCTCACCTCCAGTGAAAGCGATTTTATTACCGGCCAAGTCGTCGACGTGGCGGGCGGATGGTTGATGCGATGACTGGTGAAGTCGCTCGGTTTCACACGGTAGCCACTCTTGAGGGCGTCGATCATGGTTAAAACAATGGGTTTCCCCGGACGGTACGAGCAGGGGCCTGGCGCTTTGAAACAGTTAGGCAGGGTACTGACGGACATGGGGCGAGCGCGTCCGCTGGTGCTGTGCGATGAGTTTGTTGCCCGGCATTTATGGCCGCAGGTCGGCGCTGCCTTGCAAGCGGACGGCTTCGCGGCTTTGCACATTGAGTTCCCGGGTGAGTGCACGCGTGCGGCCATCGCCCGGCTGTCGGAACAAGCCTTGATTCACTCGCCGGACACCATCATCGCGCTGGGTGGCGGCAAGACCATCGATACGGCGAAAGGCCTGGCGGTCAACCTTGATGTCCCGATCATCGTCTGCCCGACCATTGCGTCGAGCGATGCCCCCACCAGTCGATTGATCGTCCTCTACGACGATGATCATAA
Organism: Pseudomonas agronomica; assembly: GCF_025917275.1. Taxonomy (GTDB): domain Bacteria; phylum Pseudomonadota; class Gammaproteobacteria; order Pseudomonadales; family Pseudomonadaceae; genus Aquipseudomonas; species Aquipseudomonas agronomica. The sequence continues at coordinate 34,123 of NZ_JAOSHO010000003.1, forward strand.
AGTGGTCGGGGTGGAATTCCTGAAGATGAATCCCTCTGCGGTCATCGTTGATACTCACGTCATCGCTCAGGCACCGGCGCGTTTTTTTGCTGCGGGTATTGGCGACGCCATCAGTAAAAAATTCGAAGCCCATCAGTGCCACTCCGCAGGCGGCAATAACTCCTTCGGAACACCGGCGCTGCACACCGCGCTGATGCTGACCACTATGGTTTTCGACACGCTGATGCAGTCTGGCGTGTCGGCTTACCAGGCTGTCTGTCGTAAAGAAGTCAACGACGACGTCGAACGGGTCATCGAAGGCACCGTGTTGATCAGCGGTGTGGGTTTTGAAAGTGGTGGGCTGTCCCTGTCCCACGCACTGGTACGAGGGTTGACGGCCATACCGGCGATGGCGTCGATGCTGCACGGTGAGTTGGTGGCTTTCGGCACGTTGGTCCAGATGGCGGTGGAGGGGCGTCCCGTCGAGGAGATCGATAAGGTTGCCCGCCTGCTGCGTGATGTGAAGCTGCCCGTCACATTCGCCGAATTGGGGCAGAACACTCCGTTCACCACCGCTCAGATCGACACCATGGTGCAGGCGACCTTATCGGCTGCCTACGCCAGGAACATGAATCCGCCCTTGAATTACGAGCGCCTTGTCAGTGGGTTGGCAGCGGCTGACCACATAGGCTCGCGCCTGAAAAACGTGACGTCATCCGCCTTGTGAACCGCTGTTATTCAACGGCCACCTTGCGGCTTTACAACTATAAAAGTGAGATCGAAGAAATGAACGAAAAAACGGTGCCTCATGTTCATGAACTGCTGAAAGACTCGCCAAAAAACTGGGGCAAGTGGGGCCCGGATGACGAAGTAGGTGCCCTCAATTATCTGACGGGTGTTGAAGTGCTCAAGGGCGTCGCCGAGGTCAGGCAAGGCAAGACCTTCACGTTGCAAGTGCGAATGGCCGACCCAAAAGGCGACCCGATCTGGCCGGGGCGCTCGCAGGCGAAGCGGATGAATGTCATGGACCGGGGCCATTACAACTGCGGCAAGGGACCGCACTTTCCGGGCTCCTATGAATATGCCGATGACGTGATGTTTTTCCATCTGCAAGGGTCGACCCAATACGATGCGCTGGGGCACGTCTGGTACGACGATCAAATCTGGAATGGCTACAGCGCTGATACCACCATCGGTTCACTCGCCAAGGCCAGCGTCGCGCCGATCGGCGAGCGAGGCGTCGTGGGGCGCGGGGTGCTGATCGACATGGCGCGTTTTCGCGGTAAGGACGTACTCGATCCAGGCGAGACGTTCAATCACCTGGACTTGATGGATGCCGCGCACGCCCAGGGCGTAACCATTCAAAAGCGCGACATCCTGATCATCAGGACGGGCTGGATCGGCTCTTTTTACTATCGGGATCCAGAGGAGTTCTATAAGGATTTCATCGAGCCCGGACTTACCTACAGTCCGGAGTTGGTCAATTGGTTTCACGAGATGGAAATTCCCAATCTCGTGACGGACACCATTGCCAACGAAGTGACCGTTGACCCTGTGTCGGGCGTGGCGTTGCCTCTTCATAACGCGCTGATGCGTAACCTGGGCGTCACGCTGACCGAAATCGCACAACTGGACCCTCTGGCGGCGGATTGCGCCGAGGATAACCAATGGACATTTCTTTATACGGCCGCGCCTTTGAAAGTGGTGGGCGGTACGGGGGCGCCGGTCAACCCGATCGTGATCAAGTAGGTGCAACGCTTTAGGGGATCGGTCGATCCCCTCTTTTTCTGCATTCAAATGACCCCTTCGAATTTAAATAGTTGTTAGCATGACGACCGGTCCCGTCTCGAACAATCGAGGCCAGGAAGCCGAGCCGATCAAGGAATGCTGACCTTGCGATGAAAAATATTGAAAAGCCCAAACTCAAAGACGTTGCCGAACTAGCGGGCGTTTCCATTGGCAGTGCGTCCCGTGCACTCTCGACTCCGCATCTGGTCAAGCCGGCGACGCTCGAAAAAGTGGCGGCGGCGGTGCTCAAGCTCGGTTATGTTCGAGATGGAGCCGCAAGAGCACTCGCTTCGCGCCGGACTCATAGCATCGGCGCCATTTTCCCCACCTTCAACATCCCCGTTTTCGCCGACGCCGTGCAGGCGCTTCAGCAGCGCCTGAATGAACTGGGTTACCACCTGATTATTTCCTCACATGAATACGATCCGGAACGTGAGCTGATCAGTGTGCGCAACATGATCGAGCGCGGCGTCGAGGGTTTGCTGCTGGTCGGGACCGAGCATCGGCCTGCGGTTTATGACGCACTGAATGCCTCGCATTGCCCCTTCATCCTGATGTGGTCATTGGATGGTTCTCACCCTCACCATTGCGTCGGCTTCAGCAACGAGGAGGGCGGGCGCATGGTAGCCAGGCATCTCCTGGACCTGGGCCACAAGGACATTGCGATGATCAGTGGCGTTGTGGCCTATAACGAGCGGGCCAAGTACCGGCTCAAGGGCGTGACGCAGACATTGAAGGACGCAGGGATCGAGCTTGCGCCCAATCGGATCATCGAGCAGCCGTTTACGCTGGAGGGCGGCCGAGCGGGGCTCAGGATGGCAATGGAGTTGACGCCCAGGCCCACTGCGATTGTCTGCAGTACGGACGTCACCTGCATGGGCGCCATAGCAGAGGCACGCTTGCAAGGCATCGATGTGCCGTCGCAATTGTCGATCACGGGGTTTGATGACATGGAGTTCGCAGCGGTCTCGGTACCTGCGCTCACGACTGTTCGCGTGCCTGCCACGGACATTGGCATCAGCAGCGCCAGCAACATCGTTGCGATGATTGAAGGTCGTCCGGTCGCCAAGCGTGATCGCGTACAGATTGACCTGATCGTCAGACAGAGCACTGCCCCTGCAAAGGCCTGGTAGGGGCAAACAAAGATCCAGATTCATGCATGAAATCCTGTGAGCGGACGTCACAGGTGGTGTGAATTTGTAGCTATTTTCATCAAGGTATCGCTGCCATAACCTTTCAGTCAGCCGAAATCAGGGCGCAACCAACGTGCTGTGAATTCGTGAATAAAAACCGAGAGGCCTGATAATGAATACTCCTGTCAAACCCGATGAACTCGCGATTCCGTACCAGTTGCCCCAAGTCCCCTACATGACGCCTGATATGGTTCATCCTGGGGTCATGACCCAATGGCTCGAGGATGACGAGCTGTGGGTGCCGGTCACCAGATCCGTCTCCTTCAAACCGCTGCTGCTCAATACCAGTGGCGGTTATTACATCAACCTGCTGCGCGTGCGCCAGGCCGGCGTGCTTTCCCGTCACCGCCACACCGGTGGCGTGCATGCGATCGTCCTGAAGGGGCGCTGGTACTACCTCGAGCACGATTGGGTGGCCGAAGAAGGCTCCTTTGCGTATGAGCCGCCAGGTGAAACCCATACCCTTTTCGTACCTGAAGACGTGTCGGAAATGATCACCTGGTTCCACGTCCAAGGGGGCTACACTTACGTCGATCCCCAGGGCGTCGCAGTGGGCTACGAGGATGTCTTCACCAAGCTTGAGGCCGCCCGGGCACACTACAAGACATTGGGTTTGCCGGACGACTACATCGAGCAGTTCATTCGGTAATCCGGACCGTATGAAAAACGCGCTTCGGCGCGTTTTTTCGATGGCTGTCCAGGGGAATATCAGCCTGAATACTTACGCTTGGATAGGCTATGGATAATTACTCCCAGCTACTCGCTTTTATCTGGTCTACCGAGTGCGGAAGCTTTTCTGCTGCCGCTCGCGCGCATCACATCACTCCCTCGGCCGTCAGCAAGTTGATCACTCGCTTGGAGGACAGGCTGCAGGTTCGACTGTTCCAGAGAGGGTCGCGCATCCTCACGCTGACTGAGGAAGGGGCCGCCTACCTGCGCAGTGCCAAGGCCGTTGTCGAAGCGATGAACGAGGCCGATTCCCTGGCAGAAGCATTGCCCTCCAGAGTCAGTGGCACCCTTCGAATCCATACGATGACGTCCTTTGCCAAGCACCAGATCGTACCTTGGCTGCCTGAGTTCCTGGACTTGTATCCATCACTGGACGTCGAAATTCAGTTGGGCGCTCAATTTGTCGACCATTTTGAACAGGGCCTCGACATCGCCATCCACAGTGGAGTGCTGCCCAGTTCATCACGTATCGCCAAGCGCATAGGCGAATGTCAGTGGCTGATCTGCGCGTCGCCCCAGTACCTCGCTGAGCATGGCACTCCCGCATCGCCAGCAGACCTGCTGGATCATCGCTGCTTCAACTTCAGCTTCGTGAGCCCTTGGAACAAGTGGTCGTTCCTTCAGGAGGGAGAGGGCGTATCAGTCCCGGTCAAAGCCAGTGCATCGTTCACTCAAGGTGATCTGCTGCGAGACATGGCGTTGTCAGGGGCTGGGGTCGTCAAACTGGCCGACTTTCACATCGGGCTCGACGTGAAAGCCGGAACGCTGGTGCCGCTGCTGGAGGATTTCAAATCGGGCGTCATCGAACCGATTTATTTGCTTTATTCCGATCGAAAACACCTGAGTCCGCGCATCCGGGTGTTTATCGACTTCTTTCAGAACAAGTGGCGCGAGAACCCTTGGAAGGTGAATTCGAGTTCAGGCGGAGCGTCCGTTTCAGTAGCGAACCATCACTGACTTCAGTTCGGTGTAGTCGTCGATGAAGGCACTGCCAAACTCGCGGCCCACGCCCGAGGATTTGTTGCCTCCGAATGGTACCGCCGGGTCGAGCAAGGTGTGCATGTTCACCCAGACGGTTCCGGCGTTGATGGCGGGTACCATGTGCAACGCCTTGCCCAGGTCATTGGTCCAGAGGCTGGCGCTCAAGCCATAAGGCGTGTTGTTCATCAGCTCCAGCAGTTCGTCTTCGGTGTCGTAAGGGAAAAAAGTCGCAATCGGGCCGAAGGTTTCTTCGCGGAGCAGTGTGTCGTTGACCGTGTTAGCGAGAATCACCGTCGGCTCGACATAGCAGCCCGGACGGTCGATCAGGTTGCCGCCATGAATGATGGTGTTGTTTTCTGCTCGCGCCTTGGCGAAATACTCACCGAGCTTGAGTTGATGCTGGCGATGGGTGACCGGGCCGAATTCAGTGCGCTCATCCAGGGGGGAGCCGATGTTGAGCGTGCTCAAGCGTTGCGCCAGTTTTTCCATCACCGGATCGATCTGCGACCGATGGACGAAGAACCGCTCGGCGGCGGCACAGATTTGTCCGGAATGAAGGAAGCCGGCCTCGATGATGCCGTTGACCGCCTTGTCCAGATCGACATCGCGCAGGAAACCCGCCGAGTTTTTCCCGCCAAGCTCCAACGTGGCGCGGGTCAGGCCGGCGCCCATGGCACTTTGGCCGACAGCGATGCCGGTTGGCACCGAACCGGTAAACGAAACCTTGTCCGTGCCCGGGTGCTCGACCAGGCCTTTGCCCACCAGGCCGCCCCCGGTCAGCACGTTCAACGCACCCGCAGGCAGGCCGGCTTCAATGGCCAGTTCGGTGATTCGCAGTAGCGTCAGCGGGGTGAACTCACTGGGCTTGATGATGATGCTGCAGCCGGTCACCAGTGCCGAGGCGAGTTTCCAGATGGCGATCATGGTCGAGAAATTCCACGGCACGATACCCACGACCACCCCAACCGGCTCACGCAGGGTGAAGGCGGTATAACGCTCACCGGCGAATGATGGCAGCGACGGGGTGATGGTCTGGCCGCTGATCTTGCTGGCCCAGCCCGCGTAGTAGCGCAGGAAATGCGCGGCCTGGTCGACTTCGAAGGCTCGGGAAATCTGGATGATCTTGCCCGATTGGCAGGTTTCGATCTGCGCCAGTTCCTCGCGGTGTTGTTCAAGCAGGTCGGCCAGTTTGAACAGTACATTGCCGCGTGTCGCCGGTGCGACCTGGCTCCACTGTTTGAAGCCACGGCGCGCTGACGCCACGGCCGCGTCGATATCGGCCGGGTCGGCGTCCGCGACTTCGGCGATGACTTGGCCTGTCGCCGGATTGATCACCTGCAGCGTTTGGCGGGCATGACTCTGGACGTAGCCGCCGTCGATAAATAACGCATGTTGTCGACTGAGGAAGGCTTCGACCTGAGGCAGCAATGGAATATCGCTCATGGGGTTTTCCTGCGCGTGAACAAAGAAAACCGTGAAGTTAATCCACTGGGCAATCCCAGGCTTGACTGTGCCTGCCGGTCGCCATGACCGTGGCTGCCACGCCTGTGAAAAGTACAATCTTGACTCTGGAACGTGCATTTCATGCCCGGAAGGCCCGCTCCATACTGGTCCTGCATCCGGCGCCCGGCCTCGTTTTTCAAGGCCCGCCGGACATCCAATAATAAAGCAGGGCCATCCATGAAAAAGCCAAACCCGCTCCTTGAAGACCTCAAGTCCATCCTGCCGGTTATTGCGGCCAACGCTTTCCAGGCCGAGCGAGACCGCCAGGTACCCGCCGAGAATATTGCCTTGCTCAAGGGCATCGGCCTGCACCGTGTGTTCCAGCCCAAAGCGTTCGGCGGCATGGAATTGTCGCTGCCACAGTTCGCCGACTGCATCGCCTTGCTCGCCGGGGCCTGTGCCAGCACGGCCTGGGCCATGAGCCTGTTGTGCACCCACAGCCATCAATTGGCACTGTTCTCTGCCAAACTGCAGCAGGAAGTCTGGGGCCTGGATCCGAATGCCACGGCGAGCAGCAGCATCGCGCCCTTTGGTCGTACCGAGGAAGTCGAGGACGGTGTGCTGTTCAGCGGCGAGATGGGCTGGAGCAGCGGGTGCGACCACGCCGAATGGGCGATTGTCGGTTTCCGTCGGCCGAATGCCGAGGGCACCCAGGATTATTGCTTCGCGGTACTGCCGCGCAGTGATTATCAGATCCGCGACGACTGGTTTGCCGCCGGCATGAAAGGCAGCGGCACCAAGACCTTGATCATCGACAAGGCCTGGGTGCCGGAGCACCGTATCCAAAAGGCCAAGGACATGATGGAGGGCAAGTCCGCAGGCTTCGGCCTGTACCCCGACAGCAAGGTGTTCTATTCGCCGTACCGTCCTTATTTTGCCAGCGGCTTCTCCACCGTGAGCCTGGGCGTCGCCGAGCGGATGCTCGAAGTGTTCCGCGAAAAAACCAGGACCCGGGTGCGTGCCTACACCGGCGCGGCGGTCGGTGCGGCAACGCCGGCCTTGATGCGCTTGGCCGAGTCGACGCACCAGGTCGCCGCGGCGCGCGCCTTTCTGGAAAAGACCTGGGCGGAGCATGCCGAGCACAGTGAACAGCAACGCTACCCAAGCCGCGAAACCCTGGCGTTCTGGCGCACCAACCAAGCGTACGCCACCAAGATGTGCATCCAGGCGGTGGATCGCCTGTTCGAAGCCGCGGGTGGCAATGCCTGGTTCGAACACAACGAAATGCAGCGCCTGTTTCGCGATTCGCACATGACCGGCGCCCATGCCTACACCGACTACGACGTCTGTGCGCAGATCCTCGGCCGTGAGCTGATGGGCCTGGAGCCCGATCCGAGCCTGGCCTGAAGCGGTTCCTGATAACAACAATGAGGACGGCGCTTCACGCCGTCCGGGAGTCTTGCATGTCTGATAACAGCGCTTGCGTCGCGATTGAATCGACCTTCGACCCACGGGCCTTTCGCCGCGCCCTGGGTAACTTTGCCACGGGGGTGACCGTGGTCACCGCCGCCACGGCCTCCGGCCAGAAAGTGGGCGTCACCGCCAACAGCTTCAACTCGGTGTCTCTCGACCCGCCGCTGGTGCTGTGGAGCCTCGACAAACGCTCCAACAGCCATGCGGTGTTCGAACAGGCGAGCCACTTCGCGGTCAACGTCCTGGCGGCGGACCAGATCGACCTGTCGAACAATTTCGCCCGGCCCAAGGACGATCGCTTCGCGGAGATCGAGTACCAGCCTGGGGAAGGCGGGGCGCCGGTATTCGCTGATTGTGCGGCGCGGTTTCACTGCGAGAAATACCAGCAGGTTGACGGCGGCGATCACTGGATCATGATCGGCAAGGTGGTAGCTTTCGATGACTTCGGTCGCGCGCCGCTGCTCTACCATCAGGGCGCCTATTCCATGGTGCTGCCGCACACGCGCATGACCAGGCGTGACGACAGCCAACCGCCCAGCAGCCATTTCCAGGGGCGCTTGAGCCACAATCTGTACTACTTGATGACCCAGGCCGTGCGCGCCTACCAATCCAGCTACCAGCCCCGCCAACTGTCCACCGGCCTGCGCACCAATGAGGCGCGGATGTTGATGGTGTTGGAGAACGACGCCAGGCTCAGCCCCAGCGACTTGTTGCGGGAAGTGGCCATGCCGGTGCGGGAAATCGAGGAGGCCGTGGCCAACCTCAAGCGCAGAGGATGGGTGAGCGACGATGCCGATGGCGTACGGTTGACCGCTGCCGGCATCGAGCAGACCGAGGCCCTCTGGGCGATCGCGGGCGAACAGCAGGAGATGGTGTTCGCCGAGTTCAATGAAGAACAGATCGAGACGTTCAAGACGGTCCTGAAGCAGTTGATCCGCCACTGCTGATCGTAAAAAAACCGAGGCCGTTCAAGGCCTCGGTTTTTTTTGCGTCACCTTCAGTGCGCTTCGGCCAACCTGTCGATCCAGCGTCGTTGGAACGCCGCCAGGGCCTCGTTCGGTTGTTGCAGTTGCACGAAGTCCAACATCGGGTCCATGACTTCAGTCCGCACGCCCGCCAGTTCCTCGACGGTGGCCAGCCCGCAAAACGGCACATACGCTTCGGAATACCCGCCTTCATGCACCAGCACGAGACGGCCATGGCACAGCCGTTCGGCTGCCTTGCGTACGCAGCGAGTCATTTGCCGGAACGAGTCACTGTGCAAGAGCATCCGTGCCAAGGGGTCGACGGCATTGGCATCGTAACCACAGGCGACAATGATCAACTCCGGCTCGAAACGTTCCAAGGCCGGGATCACGATGCGCTCCATCGCGTAGAGGTAAGCGTCATGACCGCTGCCGGGCGGCAACGGAATATTGATATTTGCCCCCAACCCCGCATCGCGGCCGCGATCCGTTTCGCCGCTGTAACCGGGTGGGAAACAGCCGTCTTGATGAAGAGAAAGGGTCAGCACGTCATCCCGCGCTTCGAAAATTGATTGCGTGCCGTTGCCATGGTGCACGTCCCAGTCGATCACCGCGACTTTGCCCAGGCCACTGCGCGCTTTTGCGGCTTCGATGGCGATGGCGATATTGGCCAGGAAGCAGAAGCCCATGGCGCTGTCGGCGAGGCAGTGGTGGCCCGGCGGGCGTGACAGGGAATAGGCATTGTCAACCTCGCCGGACAGCACGGCTTCTACCGCGGCCATGGCCAGGCCGGCGGAGAGCTTGGCGATTTCATAGCTGCCGGGGCCGATGGGCGCGTTCGGTCCCAATTCGCCGCCGCCGGCATCGCTCATCGCCTTGAAGCGTTGCAAGTACTCAGGCGTATGCACCCGCAGCAGGTCCTCATGCGTGGCCGAAGGGGCGCTGCGCACCTGTAGATGGCGCGTCAGGCCGGAGACGTCCAGCAAACTCTTCAACCGCCGTTTGGTTTCCGGCGATTCGGCGTGGCCGGCGGCGGCAGGTGGCTGCACCCAACCACCTGCAGGCAAGGTCAGGGCATGCAGCCCGGCGCTGTGCCAGAGGCTGAGTTCGTCGAAGAAAAATGCACATTGTCGGCTCATCGTCTTTCCATTTTTTCTAGGGTAAATAAGGCCATTCATGCGGTTGGGCGGCTGCTTAGCATCAACGCCAGGGACAGCAGGGTGATGCACGCACCGCCGACCAGCAGCGATTGGAAGCCGCCACTGGCTTCGATCAGCCGGCCAGCGACGGTCGGGCCGATGGCCAGGCCACCGCCGATCACCAGGTTGGAGGCGTTCATCAGTTTTGCGGAGTGGTCGAGGTCGGCCAGGCAGGCCAGGATCAGCGGCAGGATGAAGGTCCAGGTGAACTTGAACAGCAACGCCGCCACCGCAAAGCGCAGCAGGTCGGGTTGTTCGCGCAGCAGCAGCACCGAGCCCGCCATCAGTCCGTAACCCAGCAGCAACAACAGCAAGCGTGGCAAGCGATCACCGATCAGCGAGGCGCAGCCGGCACCGACAATGCCCATCACCGTGGCGAGCGCCAGGACCTCACCGCTGGATTGCGCGGAGATGCCGGCCTGGGTGCCGATGGAACCGATAAAGGTCCAGACACCGCTCAGGCTGATGTAGAAGCTCAGGATGCCAAGGATGCCCAGTGCGGCCTTCCATTTCGACGCGAGGGCGACGTGTTCGGTCGCTGTTTCAGGCGGTGGGCTGCCCTGGGGAAAGTAACGCGCCAGCGGCAGGAACGCGCTCATCAATGCGGCGAGGATCAAGTAGCAGGCTGACAGGCCATAGTCTTCGAACAGGCGTGGCAGGATGCTCAAGCCAATCGCCCCGACCACCAGTTGCCCCATGACCCATAAGCCATAGACGCGGCCCGGGTTGGACGTCGAAGCTGCGCTGGACAGGCAGATGATCATCAATGAGCCGCCGGCCAGGGCGCTGCAGAAACGCAAGGCCAGCAGCGCGGAGTAGTCGTGGGCAAGCATCGACAGCAGGTTGGCTGCAATAAACACGATCCCCGCCACCAATGCGGCGCGGCGCCAGTCGACACGTTTGAGCCACCAGAGCGCGGGCAGGGTGGCCAGGCTCATGGCGCCGAGTTCGGTCGAGAACAGATCGCCGATCTGTGACGGGCTCAACTGCCATTGCAGCGCCAGTTGCGCCGCCACGGCCGGTGCGGTCATGAGGATGGTCGGTGTGATGGCGGCGAACAGCACAATGGCTGCCAGCAATGCCCATTGCGATGAAGCCAGCGAGCGATGATTGCCTAGCGGTTTGGTCCGGGTGTTCATGGTCAAACTCCGATGAGTGGATTCAGAACACATGGACCAGGCGCAGCAGTGCGTCGGTGCCGTGGTAGCCGTTGTCGGTGGCGACGTTCTGCGAAAGGCTGAACATCACCTGGTTCTGTTTATCGAGCCAATGACCGACTTCGAAACCCGCTTGGGTGTAGCGCTTGTGGGTGTCGTCGATGCGCTGGTCATTGATCCGCAGTTCGCCGCCATCGGCATGGATCAGCCGCAGTGCGCCATAGGTGGCGGGTGTGAAGTCGTAGGAGGCGAAGGCTTGCAGGCGATACAACGGGTCTTGTTTCAGCTCGCCGCCAAAGTAGTCGTCGTTCTTGCCGTAGAGTTGGGCTTCGAGGTTGGCTTCCAATACCCATTTTTCGCCGATGCCCTGGGTGTAGTTGTAAACGAAGGTCGCCCCCCAACGATTGGCCCCGGGCGATACATCGGGATTCTGGCTGTGGTACTCGCCCACTGGCAGGGTAATCAGGGTCAGCAAGCCGCTGTAAGTGCGAGAGGCAGGGTCGTTGATCAGGAACACGGTGCCGCCGACCTGAGGATCGCCAAACCCGCTTTCGCCCGTGTGTTGGCTGGCACCCGGCAGTCGGGCGTTGATGTCGGCGAAAGGGATGATGAACTGTGGCGTGCAGAGGGTGCCGCAGATGTCAGTGAAAAACACCTGGCGATACGCGACGGCGTTGACCTTGAGGTCGGCCTTGCCAGTGCTGTCAGCCGGGCCGTGAAAATCGTTGGCGCGGCTTGCCGGCAAATAGACCACGCCCAGGGTGGTGCCGGGAGGCGCGCCAAGGAAGTCCCGGGCATTGAGGTCCGCGGCGCTGGCATGCAGGCTCGACAGGCCACTGATGAGAGCCAGTGCTGCGTTGCGGGTGTGGGTTCTGGTCATGAACATTGCGTCTCTTCTTTGAGTTGTTGTGCGGCGAACGGATCGCCCGTTATCGGCAGAGGAAAAAAGGCAAAGGCATCCCTTGGCAGCCAAAAAGGCCGCCAAAAAATCAGAGCGAGTCAGCGGTACGGATCAGTCAGGTGGGGCGTGCAGCAGATGGGCGATTCGGGCTTTGTCCTTGACCCCGAGTTTGCTGTAGATGGCGCGGATGTGATGACGCACGGTGTTGGGGGACATGCCCAGGTCCCGGGCGACTTCCTTGTAAGTCTTGCCTTCGCCGAAACCCTGGGCCACGGCGTTTTCCCTTGGGCTCAGTTGCATCAGCACCGTCCGGCTACGGGCGGCCAGCAGGTAAAGGTCGCCAACTGTCGAGGCTTCGACCTGCAAGTGCTTGCCTTCATACCCTTCGGCATCCATCGCCACCGGCAGGCAAGGGCCGGTCCAGTCGGGCCATTCGCTCAACAGCAAATCTATGAAGCCATGTTCGGCGCAGTGCAGGGTGCCGTGCTGGTCGCACACGGCGAGGGCGAGATTGCGTGGGTGGGTCAGGGCCTCGCGCATGGCCACCAAGGTGCGAATCTGATTGGCCGAAACTGCGGCTACCAGATGACGCATGAGGTGGGTCAACAACAGGCAGTCGTGTTCGGTAAAGCGCGCGGCATCAGGCACGCGGTACAACGTGAGGTGATCGCTGAGATGGGTTTGAGGGTCGACATACACCACGCACAGCAACTCGCCAATGGCGTAGGACTCGCCAAGCCAGTTGAGGCCGGAGCCGCTCGTGGGGCTGCGCATGTCGACGATGACGGCTTGACCCGGGGCGTCGTGGACCCTGTCGATGGTCACATCGACATGGCGGATCGACTGCCAGTCGGACAGGTAGCTGCGGGGCAGTCGATAGAGGTATGAACTGTGCTCTTCGGGCAAGCCGTCTATCAACGCTGCACGGCCCCACCACGCGCTGTCGAAGGGCAGCAACTGGCTGATGCAGCTCAGTGCCGCCTCGTGGAAGTGTTCGATGTCCTTGTCCTGCGCCAGGCGCTGAAGCTCCAGTGTCGTTGCGCTGAACGCCTCGAGGAGGCTGGCTTGACCATGATCATGACGGCTCATTCGTAAGTACCTCTGTGCGACATTCTTATTGTTTTCGTCACGAAGTCATTAAGGCCGGAACGTCGTATGGACGTGGGGCAGGGCCTGGGACGAGTATCGGCGCGTTCAGGGAGGATCACCATCCTACAGATGCATGATGGCGCCTGGCGTCGGGTTTTATGCGCATGGCAGCCAGGCGCAAGCGGTGCAGCAGGCTCGTACAAGCAATCCCTCGCGGTATGCGATCAGATCCAGCGTTTCGACTCGATGCGCTGAGGACAGACCGATGTTATTCAAGAGAAAACAGCCGATGCAGGACCTCGCTGCACTCCTCGGGCAGATGGTGGCGGGAAAGGCGCTGGATACCCAGGCGCTGCAGGCTTACCCGTCGGTGCAGGCCTGCCTGGCGCAGCTCGCGCAACAGCGGACGCGCGCCGACCGGCAAATACAATTGGCCGAGGCATTGGCCAAGGACCAGGCCGCCCAGCGGGCAGCCGACGAGCAGGCCCTTCAGGCGCTGCGCCAACAACTGGAACAAGCCCGGCAGCGCGAGGCGGAACTGGACGTCGAGCTGCAGCACAATCGATGGCTTTGCGAGCAGCATCGGCAGGAAACGCAGATCTGGGAACTGCTGCTCTGCACCATGACCGAAGGCTGCTGGGACATCACCGTGGTCAACGGTGACGTGCAGGACCCGCGCAGCCAGATGCGGATTTTCAATCAGTTTCGCCTCCTGCTCGGGTACGCCCCCGATGAGTTGCCCGATGGTTGGGACGCTCAGGTCAGCATCACCCATCCGGATGATCTGGCCAAGATCATGGCGATCTTCGATCAGGAGATCCTCGCCCCCCGTGGCAGCGGTGAGTACGTGTTCGAATATCGGATGCGTCACAAGACCCGTGGCTACATCTGGTGCCGCGAGCGCGGTCGCGCCGTGCGGGACGCGCAAGGGCGCCTGACCCGCGTGCTGGGTGCGGTACGGGACATCAGTGACGAGCAGTCGGCCCGAACCACTCACCAACAATTGCTTGAGCACAATCAGGCCACCTACGGCCAGATCGCCACGGTGGTGAGTGTGATCAAGGGCATCGCCGACCAGACCAACCTGCTGGCGTTGAACGCCGCCATCGAAGCGGCCAGGGCCGGAGAGGTGGGACGTGGTTTTTCGGTGGTGGCCGATGAAGTGCGCAAGCTGGCGGAAAACACCCGCCAGGCCACTCATCAGATCCAGACGATGTTGCACCAGCACAAACAATAGAACGCTGCAGGAGCTACGCGAGGCAGCTCCCGAGCGGGTCAGAAGGGGACGGCCACGGTCAGTTGGCTATAGAGGTTGGTGCCGTTGCCGCCCACCTGGTTACCGCCGTTGTCCGAGTCCTTTTTCGGTTGGTAGACGCCTACCAGCGGGCTGATGATCAGGTGGCTGTTGACCGCCCATTCGGCGTACAGGTCCAGTTCCCGGGCGTCCAGGTTCAGCGCACCGCGGGTGCGCAGGGTATTGAAATCGAAGTACAGCGCGCCGACCGTCAGGTTCTCCAAGGGCGTCGCCTTGAGCCCCACGTGATGAATGCCGGTGTTGCTGTTGAACGGGCCGGCGTAGTTGGAGGCCACCTCGCCTTGGAACCAGGTGCCGTAGCCGGTGCTGAGCCCGGTGAACAGCGGGTCCCATTTTTGCGAGTAGCGGGTGTAGCGGTAGGTCAGCTTCGGCGCCCAGGCAACGTCGGCGAAGGTGTAGCCGGCTTCGCCGTACCAGGCTTTTTCCGGTCCGGCGTCCTTGTCCTGCCATGCGTATTCGAAGGCGAAGCTGGCGTTCTCGATACCCGCGCTGCCTTCGCCGCGCAGGCTATAGGTATCGAGGTCTTCGCGTTGTTTCTGGAAGTCGCTGGCCCATTGGTCGGTGACACCGATGCCGTGGATCCAGGTCAGCCCCAGGGTCCCGGCGGCGGCCGTGTAGTCGAGGGTGCCCGCCGCCAGCTCGGTTTCTGCCTGGGCACGGTTATCGGATTTAAGCCACAGCATCGAGCCATGCAGGCCGTCCTGCCCACCGAGGCGCAGCACGGCGGTGCGATCGAAGGCATGCCGCGCGGCGAGGTAGTAGGCGCCCCCGCGATTCAATGCGCCGTCGGCCGGGCCCTTGCCCAGGTTGGGGCCGTCGTCGTTGATCAGGAAGCCGCGGCCCAGCTTGACCACCTGGCGACCGGCGGAAAAATCCACGCCGTCCTTGCCCAGGGCCGCAAACAGGTCGGCCGAGCGCCAGCCCAGGTAGGCGTCTTCGATTCTTGTGGTGCGTTCCGAGCCATCGGTGTTGCCGGCGGCATCGCCGTCGCCCCAGGTGCCGGAACTGACCCAATTGAGTGCCCCGTAGCCCGTGCCGTACCCGGCCAGGCCCTGGTCGCCGCTCAGCCCATACTTGATGAACCCTTCGCGCCAGGTTGAGCCGCCTGGCGTGCCATCGTAGTTGTGGCGGCTGTTGAACAGCCCGTAGACGGCCAGGACGTCGGCGTTGAGGTGGGTGTCTTCATCGGCATAAAGCTCATAGGCCTGGGCCGACGAGTAGCCGATCAAAAGCGCGATCCCCAGGCCAACGGCCTTGGGCAGCGAGTGGTTTTTTGGTGTTTGCTCCATTGTCATTCCCCAGCATGGATAGGTCGAGGACGCATTAAGATGAGCGGGAGCGGGGAAGTCTTTCACCTGCGTGCCATCTAATTGATCCTGCCAGCCAAGGCCTGTGTCCTGGCAGGCAGCAACAAGAACCACGGCAGACATGGGCAAGACGCTCAGCGTGTTCGAGGCGCACAGTGATTTTCGCTCGATGTCGTTTTGATCAGGACTGGCTGGGGAGGGCGTCAATGCCAGTGCCTTGTGCGGCTCGATGCATCCACTCAGAAATCCGCTTTCGAGGATCCGAACCATGTCGATCAATGACCGGCTTACGAAGCATTTGAAACGAGGCAGCGTCGGCTTTCCGACCGCGCTGGCCAGCACCATCGGGTTGATCATGGCCAGCCCGGTGATCCTCACCGCGACCATGGGTTTCGGTATCGGCGGCAGCGCCTTCGCGGTCGCGATGCTGATCGCGGTGGTCATGATGCTGGCCCAGGCCACCACGTTCGCCGAGGCCGCCGCGATCCTGCCGACCACCGGCTCGGTCTACGACTACATCAATTGCGGCATGGGCCGTTTTTTCGCGATCACCGGCACGTTATCAGCGTACCTGATCGTGCATGTGTTTGCCGGTACCGCTGAAACCATCCTGTCCGGGGTCATGGCCCTGGTGAACTTCGAGCACCTCAATACCCTGGCGGAATCGGCTGGCGGTTCCTGGTTGCTTGGTGTCGGGTTCGTCGTGGTGTTCGGCGTCCTCAATGCGTTCGGTGTCAGCGCCTTCGGCAGGGCCGAGATCATCCTGACGTTCGGCATGTGGACCACCTTGATGGTGTTTGCGGTACTGGGCCTG